>DATKXE010000582.1:0-4303 GCA_035529195.1 Anaerolineales bacterium | reverse complement strand
AGATTTGGAGAATACATTGCGAAGATAATAATGCTGACCATCAGCAATTTCTTTCCAGTAATTTGCCCCATTTGGAAGGGTTTGGTTGATGCCTGGTCCGATTAATTGCCATACATTTTTATTATTACCTACTGCAAAATGGACTGCTGTTAAGTCCCAGCTGCTTCGACCTCTGCCGCCGGTATATAATTTATAGGCTACCCTAACGGGGTTGTCGGGGGCTGTCTCATCAAGCGAGGTACCGGTGATGATGTCCTCTCCTATTTCATAACCGCTGAAAAAGATTGGTGTGGGCCAATTGGTGACTACATAATTGGTTGCCGCAGGATCCAAGGCAAAATTATATTCCTTTTTATCTGGATGATCTTTTGAATTGGGATAATAGCCACCCATGGTAACCAGGTAAGCTACTTTTGCACTAACAAGATCAATTCCATTTAATGTACTGTTTTCGTCTGGCTTAGATGATAAGAGTCCTTGCAGATTAGTGAGGAAACCAACCGAAACGATGATCACCGATTTGTCAGGTTTGGAAGCCAGAATTTCACGATATAGATCGATTGCATTGGGTATAACATCAATATCGTTTGGAAAGTCCAGAGCGATATCCAATGTATATCGGGACTGGATCGAAACCGATGGAGACCAGGTGATTCCAATCGGTATATCTGGCCGGCCGTAATAGGTATTGATAGCATCTACGGCTCTGGGAGCGTAGTGATTTCCGCTAGAAATCATCACGCCAAGGATATCCACCTGGCCGTTGTCTGCATATGCCTGCAAGATAGCCAGCGCTCCAACATCGTCAACATCTCCTGCAAAATCTGTATCAAGAATGATTTGGGGAACTGTTTGATTATCCTTAAGAATGTTTGCGATTGATGGACTTGTTGCAGGATTGATTGTGTTTCTATTATTTTGGATTCTTGTTATCAGATAGGTACTGCCAGCTATACATAACAAGAAAAGAATTACCAATAATAACCTTTTCTTGTTTGCTAATCTATGCATTGCCGTTTTTCTTGACATCCGGGTAAGAGTAATAATTAGGGGCTAATTAATATGAATTAAATATTCATTTTTCCCGCTGGACAGCGGTTGAATTTCTGGTGATAAGGCGGACTGGCAAAATGTACTCATTTTTTGGAAGCTTGTGATTGTCCAGCAGATTAAATAGGACCTCAACTGCTTGCTGACCTTCCTCGAGCGAAGGGATTCGTATCGTTGTTAATTGAGGATCCTGACGCTGGGCGGTTGGTATATCATCATAGCCAATGATGGATATGTCGGAGGGTACAAGGTAATCATTCTCTCTTAACCACTGCATGGCACCAATAGCCATCGTGTCGCTGAAGGCGACGATGGCAGTTAGTTCAGGATCATTCTCTAAAAGTTTTGAAACTGCGTTGTACCCTCCCTCAACTGAATAGTTTCCGGTTACACACTGAACGCTCCTGGATTCTAATCCAGACATAACCAATGCCCGATCAAATCCCTGTTTTCGCAATATAGTGGCAGGATCGATAGCTGGTCCACAAATAATGCCAAACTTTTTATGGCCTAAGGCGAGAAGGTGCTGAGCCTGAGTGTACCCACCGTTTTCATCGTCGCTGTGAACAGAGGGAATTTGTTTGTTATTGCTATACCCAATTACCACAACAGGATAACCTTTTTCTTGCAGAATACCTGCAGCTTGTCCTCGATCGTCCATTGAGAGTCGCATGATTACACCATCAGCAAACTGCCTTTTCAGAAGCCGGCTGTCAATTTTACCGTCGTTTGTAATTTTGATTGTGGAAAATAGCAGGCTATAGTTACGGATTGCCAACGCCTGGTCCACACCATGAATTAATCTCAGCAGGTGGGGATCACCCTCGTATAATAAATACTCATTAAATGGAGAAATAGCAATCGCCATGATATGAGTTTTGGGGTTTGATCTGGAAGTAGCAGCCATGGTGGGGCGGTAATTCAGTTTCTCAATTACCTCAAGCACCCGTAAACGAGTGTCTGTAGCCACATCGGGTTTATTATTGATTATCCGGGAAACCGTTTGGTAGGAGGTGCCCGCTTCCCTTGCCACATCTTTGATTGTAACTCTCTTAACCATAAAATTACCTCTGTTCCTGTGATAAATCACGAAGAATTATATGTATTTTACTCTGATATTAGTCATATATCAAGTGAAATCTCTTTCTTGACAAGAGAATTTAAATTTTGTATACTGATATTACCGTGAATATTCACGGGACTGCGGCGATTAGTTATTGGCCAGCGCTAATCAAAACAGCGATAATCTAAACACCCAGATATGGAGGATGAAAATGAATAAGAAGGGAAGAATATTAAGGTCAATTCTTGTATTTAGCCTTTTGATGGGATTGATTCTACTGTCCGGATGTGCTTCTCCGAAACCAGTAGAAGAGGCTCCAGCAGCGGATGTCGCTGAACCGACCCAGGAAGAGGCTGCACCCTCGGCAGACACATCCGCCGAAGCAGAGGAGCCAGTTACCATTTCCTGGCTGCGTCTGGCAGAGTGGTCAGCGGCAGACCCTGCAATAATTACCGCCTTTGAAGAAAGCCACCCGGGAATCAAGGTAGAAGTGGAAGAAATTCCCTTCAGCGAACTGGTATCCCAGATCAACCTGCGATTCGGCGCGGATGATACCTCAATTGATGTGGTCTCCGCGGACGTACCCTTGGTGTCATCCTACGGATACAAGGATTGGTTGTTACCTCTGGATGGCATCTTCTCAGATGAAGAACTGGCCGATTTCCTCCCAGCCGCACTGGCAGCTGGCACCTATAATGGGGAACTTCTCGCCGCTCCGGTCAGCACATCAACCCAGCTTCTTTATTACAATGCTGATATCTTTGCAGCAGCAGGAATTACTCCTCCCGGACAGGATGAACGCTGGACCTGGGAACATATTGCTGATGTTGCTCAGCAGCTCAAGAAGGTTAGTGACGATGATCAGGTCGAGGTATGGGGCTTCCAATGGGAGCAGACAACCGCAGCCTACCAATTGTTACCCCTGATTGGATCCCTGGGGGGAAAATACATTGGCGATGACGGGCTCACTGTTGATGGTGTGATTAATTCACAGGCATGGATTGATGCGGCCACTTTCTACTATGATATGTACAACACCTATGGCGTGTCTCCACAAGGTGATGCTATCAATGGTCCCGATTTGTTTGTCAATGGAAACCTGGCAATGTTGATTGCTGGCCCATGGCAAATCCCATACTTTGCTGACAATGCAGATTTTAACTGGGGCGTTTCTCGGCATCCTTATTTTGATGGACACGACATTGCGACAACCACTGGCAGCTGGCACATTGGTGTGAACTCAGTATCAGAGCATCCTGAAGAAGCCAAGGAGTTCGTACAGTGGATATCAACCGGCGAAGGAGCAGAGATGTGGTGGCGAGACGGCAGTCATGACTTCCCGGCACAGCAGTCTGTGCTGGCCATGTTCGCCACGAGTGAAGAGTTTGATGTCGAGCCTATGTCATTTAACAGGGTTGCGGCCGATGAGGCAACAGTTAATCCTATCCCGCGTCCTGTAACAGTGGGTTACTTGGAATACGACCAGATTTTCAGGGACACTTTCCAGGACATCAGGGTGGGAACCGATCCAGAAACGGCCTTGAACACTATGGTTGAGCGCCTAGATAGCGAACTGGCAAAATACAAGTAACGTAAAGTTTTGATATATCAATCCAGGTATGGAGGGTATACATCACTCCATACCTGGATTATTATGAGGCTTATTTATCTATCAAAATTACTGATATGAAAATCCGAAACGATTTCTTTGCTCCCTATATGTTTTTGCTTCCGGCGATGGCCTTACTGATTATTTTTAATCTAATTCCAGCAATCGCTACACTGAACCAGAGTTTGTATAAAGTCTCCCCTATCCGGGGAGTAGATCAAGTTTTTGTGGGTTTTGAAAACTTTACCCGCATATTTTTGGATCCAGTATTCTGGAAATCAGTTCGAGTCACCCTGCTTTTTGCCCTTATTGTTAATCCTCTACAAACAATTTTTGCACTCGCATTAGCCCTGATTGCCAACCAACGGGCTGCTGGCATTAATGTTTTTAGAAGTATTTTCCTGATTCCTGTAGCAGTTTCTATCAATATCACGGTTGTGGTCTGGGGGTTAATGGTTGATCCTGATGCTGGATTACTTAACGGTATACTTCATATTCTGCATCTCCCTGAATTAGCATTCCTTACCTCCCCGGCACAAGCTTTATATACAATTATCATGATCATCTCCTGGAAGGGAATC
>DATKXE010000581.1:0-4022 GCA_035529195.1 Anaerolineales bacterium | reverse complement strand
TGTTGGATCGGGAGGACGGAATACGATTGGTAAACTAAAGGAGAAATCTGTCTCGAAGCTTTGTGAACCATCAGTGTTGGGCTCTGGATTCGATTGGGCTGCTGCGGAATAAAATAAAGTCGTGGAAACCATCAAAATGGCGCAAAGTATAAAGATTGTGATGAAATATTTATGTCGTCGCATCATATTAGTTTTCATTAATTTGGGATTGGAAATCTTCAAGACAAAGAGTTGCAAAAACGATGCCAACACTGACGGAACAGTGATAGGTCTCAATATGATGTAATATTATTCTAACCATTTTCAGTTCTCGCGAATCAGGGTTATGTGGTGACGATATGTTTGAGATGCTGGTATTTATTTTCGGTGTGTATGCATTTACATTTGGGAGTGTTAGGTTGCCTTGGAATCTTAGAGTGGTTGGGTGGAGAGCTCGGGTGGCGGGATTATTCTTGATGGCTCCCTTACCTATCCTGATCCTGCTCGGGCAGGTCGCTGGCCAAGGTGTAGATCAAGAGGCTGCCCAGTCATTCTACGGTATTATGGAACTGGTTATTGTGCTGTTAGGCATACTTGGCGCGGCTGTGTTTTCATTTTTCACCCGGTCAAGAGTCACGAGTGATCAGGGGGATGAAGAATAGCAAGCATCTGGATCAGCTCTCAATATTGATTGCTTCAAGAAAAAACTCCTCACCAGAGAGTATTTTTACATTGATGCTTTGGCAATTAGGACATGCCATCATGTTATTTGTGGGGTGATATCTTTGCTCGCAATCGAGACATTGTATTTCTGTATCTTTCCGCTGGAAGTGCAGGGTCGCTCCTTCAGCTGGTGTGTCTTTAGCGATGATATCCCAATAAAACTGCACCGAATCATCAACTACCGAGGCTAGCTCCCCAATCACCAGATAAAGATCTGTGATCCGGTTTGCTTTCGCATTATCTCCGTGCCTGAGGGCAATTTCTAAGAGGCTTTCCGTGATTGTGAGTTCATGCATATGGATGTTTTTTTCCGTGGCAGAGATTTTAATAATTAATTGTAGTTCTGAAAAAACTCGAGGATGACCGGATTATATTGATCTGGTTTTTCGACAGTTACCGCATGTCCTGCATCTTGTATAAATATGTGCTGCGCGTCAGGGATTAACTTGGCTAATTCAACTTGACTTGCAGGCGGAACCACTGTATCTCTTCCTCCAGTAATAACCAGAGTAGGGGTTTGGATTTCCCCGACCCTGGAGGAGGCGTCGAAAGAGGCGAGAGAGCGCATCGTAGAGCGGTATCCCCGAGGGTTTGATTGGTTGACTTGTTCTCTGAATTTTTCTCGCAGAACTTTCTGCCCTGGATCGGGAAACAATCTGTTCGAAACATATTTTGCTTGAGTCTCAATACCGCTTAGATGGACCAAGATTAAACGAATTCCGTAGAAAAACCAAAGGGATAATCTCTTGGGTCGCAGTTTGGCAAAGGAATTCGTTATCAGGAGCGATTTGACCAGGTCAGGCCTGGTCAGGACTATTTGCAGGGCGACTGTGCCCCCAAGGGAGATCCCAACCAGGTGAAATTTCTCTTGCCTCAACAGCTGCATTAAACAGATCAGATCCTGAGCCATTATACTGGGATTATTGCCTCCACCAGGATAGGTGCTTTTACCGAAGCCGCGCATATCGGGTACGATCACCCGGTATCCTTCACCTGTCAAGGCGGGAATTTGAAGCTGCCAAGAATCTCCAGAAGCACCAAGACCATGCAGGAGAACAATTGTAGGGGATCCTTGAGGATTGAAATCTTGATAATGAATCGTTAAACCTGGCGCAAGTCTTATCTCTGCCATATTAGTTGATAAATTAGGATAATGGGTTGGATTTGCTTAAATATCTTCCAAAAATAGTTGGACAATCACACCCCCAATCCATTTATGGATCCAATCAATCTCATTTGCTCTAAAGTAAAAAAATTTGTTTACTTTAGCCAGGATTCAAAATTGGGTACCTTAAAATACTATTACGCTTTGGATTCCTCGACCGGTTCTTCTTCCTGGTTTTCTTCTTTGCCTTCTGGACCCTGTAAACCATCCTTAAAAGCTTTAATCCCACTGCCCATTTCACCGGCAATTTTGCTGATCCGACCTACTCCGAACAAAACCAGAACTATAACCAGGACGATAAGAAGTTCAGTAACTCCAAAACCACCGAGCATTATATTTTCTCCTAAATTATTATCATAATCAAATGACCATGAGAATCCACGTTCTGATCTATTTATTATAAAGCATATTAGTTGAATTTTATCGTTCCCATGGAGAATCTCATATTTTCCGGTTTTGGGAGAGAATTGCGATCTGAAAATTCAGCATGGTAGAATATTTTTTCCTGTTCGAGTTGATTTGAAGATATTGTTGGTAAATTAACTGGTGGAAAACAAATAGTATGTCCAATCGTGTAATTATTGTTGGAGGGGGATTGGCTGGGAGTGAAGCAGCCTGGCAGGCAGCTAATGGTGGCCTTTCTGTAGAGCTTTATGAAATGCGTCCAGAGTTGAATACCGGCGCGCACACCAGTTCAGATCTGGCTGAATTGGTTTGTTCAAATTCATTGGGTTCGAATATTCTTGATCGCGCATCTGGTCTCCTCAAGCAAGAACTCCGCATTCTTGATTCGCTTCTGATCCAATGCGCTGATCAAACAGCTTTACCCGCTGGAGGTGCTCTGGCTGTTGACCGTGAAGGGTTTGCGAGTTTAGTCACGGAAAAGATTAATTCTCACCCGAATATTGAAGTCATCCGCAAGGAAATGAAAGAGATTCCTGAAACGCTGGCTATCATTGCATCTGGTCCTTTGACGTCAAAAAATTTATCGGATGCGGTAGTTAGATTCTCGGGACATGAAAATCTATATTTCTTCGATGCGATTGCCCCGATTGTAGGGCTTGATTCTGTGGATATGGAAGTTGCCTTTAGGGGTTCGCGTTACGGACGAGGTACCCAAGATCAGGGGGATTACATTAATTGCCCGATGAACAAATCAGAATATGAAGCGTTTGTCGAGGTTCTTTCAAAAGCAGAACGCATAAAATTAAAGGATTTCGATCAAGGCTTTCAGAATGGTAGCGGGGTAATTGCGGGTGCACATCAATATTTCGAAGGATGCCTACCGGTCGAGGTTTTAGCAGGAAGAGATGAGAGAGCTTTAGCATTTGGCCCCCTCAGACCTGTTGGATTAACCGACCCACGCACGGGTGAACGACCACACGCAGTTGTCCAATTAAGACAGGATAATTTAGCTGGAACAATGTACAACCTCGTAGGATTCCAGACCAATCTAAAATTTTCTGAACAGCGACGTGTGTTTCGAATGATACCTGGGCTTGAAAACGCAGAATTCTTAAGGTTTGGACAGATGCACCGGAATACATTTTTATTCTCTCCCAATCTGATTGAGCCTACCATGCAGTCAAAGCAAAGAGCCGGTTTATTTTTTGCTGGACAGATTACGGGTATTGAAGGGTATGCGGGAAATATCGCTTCAGGATTATTGGCAGGTAGAAACAGCACCCGCTTTTTTGAAGGAAAACAGCTGCACTCATATCCGAGAGAAACGATGATCGGTGCGCTCTGTCACTACATCACACATGCCGCACCTCAAGATTTCCAACCTATGAAAGCGAATTTTGGTATTTTGCCTCCTCTAGAATCAACAAGGAAGCTGAATAAGCGACAGCGTGCGGCCGCTTATTCAGAAAGGGCACTCAACCAATTGAAGCATTATATAAACACCTCAGAGAATTAAAAGGGATCTGCTGCAATAATGCGCATAGTCATCTTGGACACCATACTGATGATCTCCACTGCTTATCGAAAGAACCAACTACTGCTAATTATTGTCCTATCTATCAGCATGTCTTCCTGTATCTTTCAGGTTCCTATTTCTGAAACTCCAGCATTCAATCCAGAGCGCGCTTTTCAGGATCTGGAATATCAAGTCGATCTGGGACCGAGAGTGATAGGGAGCCATGCACACGAG
>DATKXE010000580.1:0-2481 GCA_035529195.1 Anaerolineales bacterium | reverse complement strand
TGTTCGATGAATTCGTGAAGGCATCCTCTGCGAGGAGGGAACTGTTAGATAATTCCTTCAGCACCGGAGTGGTGTCGCGTTCGTAGCCATATAAAGACATATTGGTGGCATTTAATCCATCGCTGCCAATAAGGATAATGTTCGGTCTCTGGTTATCATCAGGATCATTTCCTGCGTCGCTGGCTGAGATAACACGATTCGAGTTACTATCTTTGATTTGTTTAAATGACAGACCTGCAGCGATCAGAAGCAAGACAGCGATGAGGGCAAATATTGATTTGGGGATTTTGATTGGGCGATCGGGTTGACCTCGTAAACCCATCCAGGTTAATATTCTGGAGTTGATATAAACGAAGATTATGAGAAAACCTACTCCATAAGCGTACCTCACAGCACCACCGGTCGAGACAATTCCGAAATTAAAAATCGTGTAGGTAAAATTATCCACCAGAAGAAGGCTGATAGCGGTCAGGATAAATGTGGGGATCAAAGTCGCAATAAAAATGGGAAGTGAAGAATCACGGAATCTGGAAATTAAGAGATCTAATCCAGCAGCTATTAGCACCAGAGTCAGGCTGGCCAGGATTAACACAAAGCTGGAGATAAGTAAGATCTCAATTTTTTCAACCCATCCCATGAGATCCATGAATGAGGGTTTTGTTACGAAGAAGAACCATTCCATGAATACATAAAAAAAGGCTGCACCTGTGGTAAGGGTCAGCAAAAAGATCCATATCGATCGCCTGGATTGCTTAATAGGCTGGGTGTTCTTGATTGGCTTTAGTACTCTGGGAAGTTCTTCATCCAAGAAATCGTTGAACAACTGCCATATCGTTATGGGACTAGCTAACGATGATTCTCCTCTGGCGGGTGATTTTATTGCAAATCTGACAAACCAGGCCAATCCAAAGATTGATATCAACAAGATGGAAGCACCTGTTGTACGGGAGAAAAAATGCATGTGCAGGGATAAGGTGTATTGTCTTTCATTTGTAGTGGGGTTACTGTTATCGATTGCTGAGAATATCAAATTTGAGCGATTGTTCTCTAGATCGGCGATGGAATACCTTCCCAATCCCTTTTGAATGACATCTGCGCGATTCGTTCGGTTCAGTAGAGCAGTGTCTTCGAACAGCAGTACTCCCCCGGGGGAAAAAATCCAAGGATTAAGCGTTAGTGGTAGGTGGTATGCGTGACCTTTATAAGGCTTGAAATTTTCAGGAGATAATCTGCGTTTGATGTGAAAGATTGAGGCCCCCGGTTTAATGATCAAGAGACCGGAGATTACGATCGCCAAGAAAAAAGTGATGAGAAAGGTGATGCGAATAAAATTCTTCATTAGTCAGCTCGCTTGCTATGCTGCCAGAATTATACTGTTAATATCGCCTGGAGGAGATCGAGGGAAAAATCGGGGAGGAATGTCCCCAGCTCACCGAAACAAACTGATCGCAAGGTTGGCCTCTGGACCAGTACTTTTCAGGAATTTTGTCCTGGTAGATTTTCATTTGAGGGAGTCTTATTATTGCATTGGCTGTTGATTTGGGCAGGGGGTTTTGGGTTTAATACACATTCATGTTGTGCAATCCAATTGATCCCTTATTGTAGATTATCTATCTGAATGTCGAGGTTCTAGATTAAGAGCAAACAAATTAAATTCACGGAATTTTTTCTGAAAATACGGTGACGATATCTCCAAGGGAAATATTTATCATCCGAGTTAATAGATATTTGGGGATAAATATACGAGCCAGGTTTCCAAGTTGTCGATTGTGCTTGATTAACCACCAGGAAAAATGCTGAATGCTCATCGCTTTGGAAGGGTAATAGACTTTCCTAACTCGAAAATCAAAACGCTTCAAGAAAAGCTGGAGGGTGTGAGCGGAAAAGAGCGAGACATGGTCTTGTGTGAAGTGACGATGCCTGCCCGCCATGATCTTTACTGCAGCTGTATCGATATTTGGAACTTCAATTACCAGCAAACCACCAGGCTTGAGCATGCGCCGCATCTTCTCGATCTCTTGATCGGGATGAATTAGATGCTCGAATACCTGAAATGCGGTGACAACATCAAAAAACTCTGGTGGATAATTATGCTTGTGAAGGGTATCCGTAATAACCGGTAAATCCAATGTTGCTCGTGCATATATTGAAGGTGCAACCAGAGGTTCAATGCCATGACAATCCCAACCAGCTTGTGATGCAACGCTATGAAACACCCCGCAGAAACAGCCAAAATCTAAGAGCCTGCCACTACCCTCGGTAAGACTATTGATATGTACCAAAGCATCACGAGCATTTATTTTCTTGGCTGGCAGCTCACGAATATACTCTTCAACGATCTGTTGTTCCCAACATCCCTGGATGTCTTCTATCGCGGAGCTTTCTAGCAGGTGGGGAGGATAGTCGCCGAGGACAGGTCCTTCCTGAATGAGTGCTTTGGTTGTTTCGATCGGGTTTACATAGATAAACCCACAATTAATG
>DATKXE010000579.1:0-23314 GCA_035529195.1 Anaerolineales bacterium | reverse complement strand
AAAGGAATTAGGATCTTGATCGATGAAGATTGCTGCCAGTTCATTGCAGTCAACCTCAACATCCTTGTCGGATTCCTGCGCACCAAGAAGAGTACATGCTCCCAAGAGTACAGAGATATAGACCAGGATTAAGATCACCTGGTACTTTATTTTGATTCCCATCACACCCGCCTTTCAAATATTACGCAAACTTTTATTAAGGGAATTAGCTTCCTCCCTATAAGGACAATATCCCAGAATACTTTGCTGCCCTACAGTGAGCATCATGACATTGAGTGAATCGAACTCTAAAACTGACAGAATGCCAGCTTAATGAGTTAGTAGACTTTAACCATCAACAAAAAAAATACATTCTCGCTAATTTATTTGATTTCATAATATCTGGAATCACCCGATCATCCAGCAAATTTATTGACATCGCTTAAGTCCCACAAGTATAATTAATTGATCTAGTATCTCAAATATTAATAGAAAATGTTATCTTTGCTACCATGTCGGGTGGCGAGATCGTAACTGGGCAGGATATCTATGCTTATGGGCTCGATTCCAATTTTCAATGGCAAAATGATACGACCCACCGCTTTACGATTGTTGGCAGAGGTGACAGGTTTACGATTTATACGAACGATACGTTGATCGGGGAAATAAACCTCAGCGTTACCCCACCGCAACCATATATACCAGCACCCCCGGTTCTACCCGTGGATATAAATGACACCCAGGCGATGGAAAAATATCGCCAGAAAAAAGAAGAGTACGATGATGTGGTGAATCAGATGAGAGCAAATTACCAGGCTAGAGTCGACGCATACTTAAATGCTGATATGGTATTTGAGAAAGGATTTATATCCTTTGTCGTCGTATCGGAATCAGGTAGAACCGCCTGCCATTTTGACGATGCCTGGTTGTATGATTTCAGCAAGAATTATGAGCCTTACGTGTCCGTTTACTTAGCTTAGAGAAATGCCTATGAGCACGAAAGATTGGAGCGAAAAAACCCTCGCAGGGAGTTATCAAATAGAGCAGCTTTTCCGCCTATCGGGGTATTTTCACTCTTGATTCTTCGGCCCCCTACACAATCGCGTTATGGAAATAGTAATGAACCACAAACACCATTTCCCGACAACATTTTCCTAAATCGTTTTGAAGAGCATGGATTGTTGCACCCTTTCCTTAATATGTAGTCGAGTTCAAGAAAAAGTAGGTTTTCGGTTTTATCAATCTGCTTCTAATTGAATCAATTCTGTTAATCCCAATCTTTACCCGATAACCCTCCTTTGATTTCTCAAAAAACATGTTAAACTGTAGCATCTTTTAAGCAATGGAGGATTTTATGCCATTTCATCCACCCGAGCCATTTCGGATTAAGATGGTTGAACCCATAGAGTTAATCGGTAAAGAAGATCGCCGCTCAGCTCTTACCCGCTCTGGATATAATTTGTTTGGGTTGCAAGCAGCCGAAATCTTTATCGATCTGCTCACCGATTCAGGTACCGGCGCTATGAGCCAGGAGCAATGGTCAGCAATCATGTTAGGGGATGAATCATATGCCGGTTCTCGATCCTACGGCAGACTCGCGGAAACAATCAGCCAGATTTTTGGTTTTAGACATTTCCTACCAACCCACCAGGGAAGGGCTGCAGAGAATATTCTCTGCGCGCTTCTTCTCGCGGAAAACCAATCGATACCATCAAATACTCATTTCGACACCACCGATGCAAATATCCGGGCGCGGAATGGGGTACCAGTGAATTTAGTCATTGATGCAGCATATGATCCGAAGGAAAAACACCCCTTTAAGGGAAATATGGATTTGAATAAACTGGAAAACTTTATCGCACAAACTGGAGCCGATAATATTCCTTTTGGTATGTTAACTATCACAAATAATGCCGGTGGTGGACAGCCAGTTTCCCTCGAAAACATCCGCTCAGTATCCGCCATTTACAAAGCAAATAATATTCCATTTTTCATTGATGCTTGCAGGTATGCTGAAAACACATATTTTATTAAATTGCGGGAACCAGGATATGGGGACAAATCTACCTTCGAGATTGCAAGAGAGATTTTCTCTCATGCAGATGGCGCAACAATGAGTGCCAAGAAGGACGCACATGTCAATATTGGTGGATTTATTGCGATGAATGATCCAGAATTATATCAACTTGCGGGGAATGAATTAATTCTCCGGGAAGGTTTCTTAACTTATGGCGGATTGGCGGGACGTGATCTGGATGCCATCGCCGTGGGACTCAAAGAAGGTTTGGATGAAAGATATCTCGCTTACCGGTTAGAGCAAACATCTTATCTGGCGGAAAAATTAAGTGAAATTGACATACCTATTGTATTACCCCCAGGTGGTCACGCAGTATATGTCGATTCGAAATCATTCTTGCCACATATCCCACAATCTGAATTTCCTGCACATGCACTTTGTGTAGCATTGTATTTGGAAGGAGGAATTCGATCAATCGAGATCGGTTCTGTTATGTTCGCGCATACCGATCCAAATACTGGAAACACCATTTACCCTCAACTCGAACTTGTTCGTCTAGCAATCCCGCGTCGTGTCTATACGCAAAGCCACCTTGATTACGTTGCCAGTATATTTGTAAATATTGCTGCCAAAAAAGACAGCCTCCGTGGACTAAAAATTTCTTATGCACCAGAGCTGCTCAGGCATTTCACAGCTCGTTTTGAACCTCTATAATATTGCTAGGTAGCAGTAGAAATTCTAATTTAATTAATCAGCAAGCGGGCAGTTTCTCTGTGATTAGGTAAAATTCTTCTATGACTGATCCTAATAATCACGAATTAGTCCACCAATGTGCCTGGTGCGGGCATCCTATTTACGAAGATGAAGAATATTTTGGATTTGGTGCCAAAGCCAGCCAAAATATTGATTTAAATGAAAAAGCTGGGGAATTTGTATCACTGAATTTATCGCTGCAAGAAAAAACCGTCTTCGCATTGATTCCTGACAAATCAGGAACTGGAGCTTTAGCAGGACACGATCTGATATTTATTACCTGCAGTGAAGATTGCGCCTTAAACCTAAAAGAAGCCCTTGACCTCGAACGCGATGTTTATCATAATGAAGGGAATTAATCCTCTCATTGAAATCAGTAAATCAAGAATAAATAGTGGGGTGTTTTGGACATAAGTTAAGCCTTTTGGTTAGCTCTTTTCCCCATAGGCCCTTACCGACATTTTATTCCCATAGGTTTTGCAATATTCTAATAGAATTTATTGCTAATAGAAATTTGCACAAAGCCTTCCGAAGAGAAGGTGTCTAATATGCCTCTGGTTAATCCGGGGTTTTACCACGTTTCACTGTGTTCCACAATCGGTCCAATTCATCCAAATTTAGCTTGGCAACATCCTTTCCTTGACTGCGTACTTCTGCTTCCAAGTCTTCAAAGCGCTGACGAAATTTCGCATTTGCTGCCCGAAGAGCGCTTTCTGCGTCAACTTTATACCACCGTGCCAGGTTTACCACTGCGAATAATAAATCCCCAATTTCATCCTCATATTCGTCCGATGTCTCCGCTTGCTGGACCTCCAATAATTCTTCAGAAATTTTTTCAAAAACGCCTTGGATGTTCGGCCAATCAAAACCAACCCGATTAACTCGCTGCTGGAATGTTTCCGCCTGAACCAGAGCAGGTAGAGCTGAACTAACACCTTTCAATACCCCATTAACTTCTTGATGAATATCGTCACGTTCAGCTAATTTTAATTTCTCCCAATTTTCCAATACAGTTTGCTGGTCTTTTACTTCCAGATCAGAAAATACATGAGGGTGGCGGCGGATTAATTTCTCCTGAATGCCTTGAAGCACGTCGACCATCGAAAATTCCCCATATTCACCTGCTATTTGAGCATGAAGGACTATTTGAAGCAGCAAGTCACCTAATTCCTCTTGTAATGCCGCATGGTCTTCTTCATCGAGAGCTGCGAGCACTTCATAAGTTTCTTCGAGTAAGTACGGGCGTAAGGATAAGTGAGTTTGTTCGCGATCCCATGGACAACCATCCGGTGCACGTAAGTGCGCCACCACCTCTTGAAATCCTTCAAAAGATGAGCTGCTCCCCAATGCGGGTACATACAAAGCGGTTTGCAGACCAATATTATGATTGCGGTCAATTTTATATAACTCCAAGGTCTCGACGGATGCATTCACTGAACCTGCACCATGCACCATCTTGACATGGTGGTTGTCAGGGTAAATAGTCATTAGAGTTAATTTCACATTTGATGCAATCTCAGGAGAATGAATCTGAGCAATTAGTGCTGGTGCACTCGGTGGAAATGGAGGATGATTGGCTATCGCTAATTCCAATCCATCCATTAAACATGTATGCGGAAATGGATCCAACCCCAGCAATCCATAGGTTGACTCAACGAAGCTCAATCCTTCCACTAATGTAAATGGTATCCCTTCAATATCAGCTCTTCGTGCGATCTCTGGCGATGTCGCCTCAGCGATAAAAGGATGACCAGGGACACCATAAACTACGCCAGTTTCTCTTCGACCTAAAGTCAAAATCGAATCAATTATCTTCTCATAAACTTCTTCAAAAGTGATCTCTTCCTCATACAAATGATCAAATGAATGTACTCGCAAATCTGCAGGGAATCCAGATACGGAGGCATGCATCTTCGTCCGCAAAAATATTTCCGGTATGCTGTTTAGCAGTTCCCACGCTTGGCGGGATAGCAGCATTGGATCGCCTGGTCCCAGACCAATAATAGTTATTCCAGGTTGACTCATAGGCTGGAGTTCCTTTAGCTAGTCAGATCCCATGCTTAGATGTCGAATACCAGCAATTAGTGTGTGAGCCCAAATAATCCATCATCACCATTGGGTAGAAAGTTAATCATAAATACGTGAGAACGTCTTGTGGGTTAGGTTTTCCAATCCCACGAGAACGGACTCACGCATCAATTAGTTGTTTATTGTATATTAGCGCTTCGTGTAAGTTGGGGCTTTACGAGCGCGTTTTAATCCGGGTTTCTTCCGTTCTTTCTCACGTGAATCGCGGGTTAGCAATCCTGCTTTTCGCAATGGTGGTTGATAGTCCGGGATCATTTTGATTAACGCCCGGGCTAATCCAAGTTTGATTGCGTCCGACTGTCCTGTAACCCCACCACCCTTGACAAGCACTGTCACGTCTAGCTGGTTCTTACTTTCACCCGTCGTGTCTATAGGCAACAGAATATTTTCTTTATCACCAACACGTGGAAAATAATCTTCAAGTGTTTTTCCATTCACTACAAAATTTCCAGAGCCGCTCATTATTCGGACTCTCGCGGTACTCCTTTTGCGGCGACCGACACCTTCATAATACTGAACTGCCATTATTGCTCCTTATAACGCTACCTGAGTGGGATCCTGAGCCTGATGGGGATGATCTGGTCCTGAGTAAATTCTTAGCTTCTTAATCAATTTACGACCATATCGATTATGGGGTATCATCCCCCAAACTGCCTGCCTGATTACCCGATCAGGATGCCTGGCTAATTGATCCCGCAGATTAATTTTTTTCAATCCACCCGGATATCCACTATGGCGGTAATAAAATTTGTCATCTAATTTGTTCCCAGTGACAGTAATAAGTTCTGCATTGACAACAATGACATAATCACCAGTATCCACACCTGGTGTAAAGATTGGCTTATCTTTTCCAAGTAATATCGTTGATATTTGAGTTGCCAGCCGGCCTAAATTCTGACTGTTGGCATCAACTAATTTCCATTCACTTGTGACATCGCCTGATTTTGGTATATACGTTTTTTGCACAGGTATTCTCTCCACTGTAACTTATTCTCATCTTATGATGGAACTAAATTATCTCTGATTATCCAACTTGCTTTGGATATGTTACTTCCTTAAGAACCAATCCTTTTGCTGGTGCAAGGCCCTGGACTAATTCCGCTTGCTCTCCACTGAGCAATCCTTCCATATCGCTGGGGCTGCGCTTTTCGAGACCTATTTCTACTTGACAATTCACCAGCCGACGAACCATGTGGTATAAAAATGCATTGCCAAGGATTTCGAATAATAAATGATTCTGATCAATCCGCCAGGTGGCGCTGAAGATCTGCCGGATAGTGCTCCCAGCGGATTGTGGCGGAGATCCAAAGGCAGCGAAATCATGTGTGCCAACCAGTTTTGCAGCAGCTTGATCCACCAAATCCAAGGAAATTGGTGGCCACACTCGCCAGGCATATCTTTCTCTCAGCGGTTGTCGAACTTTATCACAGAATAATCTGTAATGGTAACGCCGAGCTATTGCTGAGAAACGTGGGTGGAACTCCTCACCTACCTGCTCAACCGAGAGGGCTGCAATGTCTGCTGGTAAATTAGCATTTAATGCATCTCGTAAATCTTCTGCTGAATGATCCCATTCGTACTTGAAACCGATCACTTGTCCAGAAGCGTGTACACCCGTGTCAGTTCTACCTGCACCAATGATTGACGAATTATTCCATCCAATCATTCGCAAGGCAGACTCAACCGATGCTTGCACTGTGCGACCCTTCGACTGACGCTGAAAACCTAGAAATTCCGTACCATCATACGCCAGGATAACTTTGTAATGTGCCATTTACTCACAGCAGAATACGATCTAATTCCTATCGTTTCCACATAAATAATTGGACCCAATTATTCCTCGATCAGCTCAATAATCACCATCTCAGCCGAGTCACCATACCGTGGTCCAAGTTTCAATATGCGCGTATAGCCCCCAGCTCGATCTTCGTAACGAGGAGCTATATCGTCAAATAACTTTTTAACCAACTCAGGATCATCCATGCGAGCGGCCGCTAACCGTCGGGCATGCACCATTTTTGCATCACCGGCAGTGTTACCGTGTTTTGCTAATGTAATCAGCCTCTCTGCTTGACCGCGAATTGCCTGAGCTTTGGCCCGCGTTGTGCGAATTCGCTCATGAGTAAATAATTGGTTAACCATGATACGTCGAAGTGCACGGCGTTGGTCTTTTGAACGGCTTAACCTTTTACCAGCTATTTTATGTCGCATTTCCTACCTACTCCGCCTCACTTTCTTCTTCTTCTTCATCCAGATAGCCTTTTTCACTCATCTTTGATCTAAGTTCATCGAGGCTTTTTTCGCCAAAATTGCGTATTGACATAACAGCTTCATCACCCTTATCTAGCAATTCCAGCACCTCACCCACCGTAGTGATTCCAGTACGCTTGAGCGAATTGAAAACCCGGACGGATAAATCAAGATTCTCAATTGGGGTTTCAATCATTTCGCTTGTTAACCGGCTGCTTTCTTCTTCTTCATGAGCAATTATGGTAAGCGACTCCTCACTAACACCCGCCAAGTGTCGCAAGTGTTCGATCATTATTTTGGCACCATTGCTAAGCCCATCTTCTGGTCCAACTGTCCCATCAGTCCAAATTTCCATCACCAGACGATCATAATTCGTGCTTTGACCGACCCTTGCACTACCAGATTCCCAATTAATTCGTCTGATCGGTGTGAAAATTGCATCGATTGGCAGTTCACCTATTGGCAGCCTACCACTTCTCTCATCAGCGGGAGAATATCCTCTTCCCCGCTCAGCTGTCATTTCAATTTCCAAGCTGGTTTCATTCGCATCCACAGTAAATAAATATAGATCAGGATTAACGATCTCCACTTCTGGAGGTGCGATAATGTCTGCAGCAGTCACAATACCCGCGCCGCGCACTTCCAGGTGCAGACGAGCTGTATCTACATCGTACATCTTCATTCGTAATTGCTTGATTTGCAGCATAACGCGAATAACATCCTCGCGAACCCCGGGGATTTCGCTAAATTCGTGCTGAACATCCGCAATTCGGATTGAGGTGACTGCCGCCCCTTCTAAAGATGATAGCAGTACCCGACGAAGGGCGTTCCCCAGGGTAATCCCATATCCGCGTTCAAGTGGGCTGATTGCAAATTTGCCATAATTGCGAGATTCAGCTTCTCTCTCAATCTTTGGCGTCACCATATTTGTTAAACCTATCACGGTTCACCTCATTTGGAAATTCAAACCGTCTCCCCTATTTATAGTTAAGGAGAACAGAATATATAAACCTATCGTTTGTAAAACTCCACGATCAATTGTTCATTGAGATTTCCATCAATCTCTAATCGCTCAGGCAAACGTGTAAGGGATCCTTTTAAGTCTTTCACATCCCTGCTCACCCATTCTGGTGTTGATCTTTCCTCTGCAACTGCAGCTAATTCTTTAAAGAAAGTTCGTTTTCGGGAACCGTCACGCACTGCGATCTCGTCACCAGGAGAAATCAACGTGGAAGGCACATTTGTCCGCCGTCCATTTACATCAAAGTGCCCATGAGTGACTAACAATCGTGCTTGGGCTCGATTCGCAGCAAAACCCAATCGAAATACTACATTGTCCAGTCGCGATTCAAGGATTTGCAGCAGGTTTACACCCGTCAATCCTCTTCGCTTCAGGGAAACGTCATAATATCTTCGAAACTGTCTTTCCAAAACTCCATATGTCCGGCGAGCTTTTTGCTTGGCACGCAATTGGCGGCTGTAATCCGATTCACGTCTCCGCCGGTATTGAAAACCCTTACCATGAATCCCTGGGGGATAGCTCCGTCTTTCATATGAACATTTCGGTGTGAAACAACGTTCACCCTTCAAAAATAACTTCTCACCTTCTCTCCGGCATAATTTGCAAACCGGTCCAGTATATCTAGCCATTCGCTCTTCCTTATTATATTTTGATTTGCTGTTATACGCGTCGTTTTTTAGGTGGACGGCAACCATTATGCGGGACCGAAGTCTTATCCGTGATTGCCGTTACTTTCAACCCAGCTGCCTGCACAGCACGAATTGCAGATTCTCGTCCAGGACCTGGTCCTTTGACGATAATCTCAACTTCCTGGATACCCATTGCTTGGGCAGCTTTGATCGCTTTCTCCGCAGCCAAACGAGCTGCAAAAGGAGTGCTTTTACGAGATCCTTTAAACCCCGCGGAACCCGCGCTTCCCCAAACAACTGTATTTCCTTGTTTATCTGTTATGGTCACAATCGTATTATTAAATGTTGCACTGATATGCACCTGACCAGCAGATAATGTTCTTTTTGTTTTTCTTCCACCTGAACGGCGCGATCGATCTCCTGTTGCCATAAATCCTCGCTATACTAATCATTATCCTCTCAAAATGGATGGTATATTCCTTCCTTTGAGGGTTTACTTCTTCTTCGCTCCACGGCGCCGTCCACGTCCAGCTACCGTCTTCTTCGTACCCTTACGGGTGCGCGCATTTGTCCGTGTACGCTGTCCATGAACAGGCAGGTTTCGACGATGTCTTAACCCTCGATAACTACCGATTTCGATCAATCTTTTAATATGCATTTGTACATCACGTCGTAAATCACCTTCAACCTTATAATTTTGATTGATGAATTCACGTAATGTAGCGATTTCAGCATCCGTGAGATCTTTCACTCGAGTATCTGGATTTACTTGAGTCCCTCTCAAGATTTCTCCTGACCTTGTTGGACCGATTCCATATAGATACCTCAATCCAATCTCAACCCGCTTGTTCCGGGGGAGGTCAACGCCTTCAATTCTCGCCATAATTCTCTATCCCTGTCTTTGCTTATGTTTTGGATTTTCACAAATCACGTAAACAACGCCCCGTCGTTTGACAATCTTACACTTCGAACAGCGTTTTTTTACTGATGCAGATACTTTCATTGGCTAATCTCTCCTTGATCTCTACCAGTGAATGTTAATTCACGTTTGGCAAGTAGCCGAAGCTATAATTATACATAACCTAATCTCTTATGTCCAGGTGGCATTACATTGCTGTCAAAATAATCGGATCTTCCTCAGTTACAGCAACCGAATGCTCAAAATGGGCTGTCAAAGAACGGTCTGCTGAGATAACCGTCCACTGATCATCAAGGACACGCGTGCGATGAGTTCCGATCATCACCATGGGTTCAAGAGCTACCGTGATGCCGGGGCGTAACGGGATACCCCGACCACTCACACCAAAGTTCGGCACTAATGGTCCTTCATGCATATTTCGTCCAACCCCATGTCCGGTATACTCACGCGGTACATGAAATTTATATTCTTCAACATATTTTTGTATCGCTGCGGATACATCGCCAACCCTGTTTCCAGAACGCATTTTCTCGATACCTTTATACAATGCCTTTTCGGTAACCTCTAATAACTGTTGTGCTTGAGCAGAAATTTCTCCCACTCCCATGCTAAATGCAGAATCCGCAACGAACCCATCCAGGATTGTTCCGCAATCAATAGAGACAAGATCTCCTTCTTCTAGTTTCCGCTTCCCAGGTATTCCATGGACCAGTTCCTCATTGACAGATATTGTGAGGGTGGCGGGATATGGATAGGGTCCCGGATAGTTTTTGAAGGCAGGTTTTCCGCCATTTTCACGAATCAATTCTTCAGCAACCACATCCAATTCCTCTGTCGCGATTCCAGGTCGAATCATTTTCCCAACTTCCATTAATACCAAGGCATTAATTCGGCCAGCTTCACGCATTAAATCAATCTCTGGTGGATTCTTGATTACGATAGGTCTATCAGACATTTGCTTCATCCATCTTATCTATTAGTAATAGCAAATCTTTGGTCACATTCTCGATAGGTTGGTTACCGTCAATCTCAACGAGAATTCCACGATCAAGGTAATACTCTACTAAAGGACGAGTTCGCTCCTCATAAACGCGGATCCTGCGTTTGACGGTCTCTAGCTGATCATCTTCTCTTTGATAAAGATCCGATCCATCGATATCACATTCTCCGGCCACCTGCGGAGGATTGTATTTCTTATGAAATATATGGCCTTGAGCCCGGCAGGTCAATCTCCCTGATAATCGTTCTATCAGATCTTCTTCTGGTACGGAGACATAAGGAACCTGGTTGATTTTGCATCCTGTCACTTCCAATATCTCGTCAAATGCCCTAGCCTGAGCTGAGGTGCGTGGGAACCCATCCAAAATCGCACCCGACTTGCAATCAACTCTTGAAATTCTCTCTCGAATCATCTCAACAGTGACATCATCGGGGACTAATTCCCCAACCTTGATGTACTCATTAGCACGAATTCCTAATTCGGTTTGATTTTTTATGTTCTCCCGGAAGATATCACCGGATGAGATTTGTGGGATTCCCATTTTATCCGCCACAACCTTGGCTTGTGTGCCTTTTCCAGCACCTGGGGGTCCCAGGAAAACGTAAAAATCTCTCACTTAAATCTCCATTATCTGATCAGCAAGGAATCATCATATCCATGCAGCTTGAGTTCTGCCTCAATGTTAAAGAAGGTATCCCGAACTACACCGACAACGATTAATAATCCTGCTGATGAAACTAACAGCAATCCTGTACTGGCACCAAATGGCACAATGAGGCCAATTAACCAGGGCAGGATCGCCACCAATCCTAGGAATACAGCCCCAGGAAGGGTAATCCTGCGTAATACCTTGGTGAGATATTTCTGAGTTGGAGCTCCACGACTAACCCCAGGAATCTGGGCACCGCTCTTCTTTAAATTCTCACCGTAATTCTGTTGTGCAAAAAGCACATCTGTATAAAAGAAGGTAAAGCCAACAACCATCAAGAAATACAATACCCAATAAGCATTGCTCGAACCACCAAAAAGTGACTGGATGCTGGCTGAGAGATTAGCTACCCATTCAGTTTGGGAGCCTTGGAAGAAGCTGGCGATGATAGCAGGAAAAGTTAATAGCGCTTGAGCAAAGATGAGTGGAATCATGCCTGCCATATTCACACGCAATGGTAAGGTGCCTTTGACTGGCATCGACATGCGATTCCCAACTCTCCTGCCTGGATACATGACAGGTACATTTCGCTGTCCTTGCTGCACAAATACAATCGCGAAAATCGTGAGCAAGGTAAAAACGATCATGAATGCTAAGCCTATCCATCGATTTTGCTCGTCCGCCATGATACTAGCTAATGTAATAGGTACGCGGGAAACGATACCCGCGAAAATGATCAAGGATAGACCTTGACCGCGAATACCGAATTCAGAAATCAATTCACCTAACCAGATAGCAAACATCGTACCGGCTGTCATACTGGCAACCACAGCGAGAGAAGACAACAAATGGCCGGTTGTTAAACCAAAGTTGTCGAGGATTGGAACACCCCCAGTAAATTGGGTGAATAGGTTAATTTGTCCAATCGCATTCAGCGCAGCCATTGGTACCGCCAGGATATAAGTCCATTTCTCCATCCATTTGCGTCCCTCCCTGGGATCTTCCTCCATCCTTCTCTGCAAGGCAGGGATAATAGGGACCAATAGATTTAGAATAATCTGTGCAGTAATATATGGATAAACTCCCATAGCTAGTACTGAGAAATTTGAGACTGTACCACCTGACAATAAGTCGAGTAGATTAACCAATGTACCGGTCGCTCCCCCACCCTCTATGAGTCCTGCAATCGCTGCTTTATTAACGCCAGGTACAGGCACATGTGCCGCAAATCGATAGATTGCTAATAATCCGATAGTAATGAGCAACCTTGTCCTGATATCTTTGGCAGTCCACAGATAGCGCCATGCTGAACGCTTCATATTTCGGCTCCTTATTCGCCATCCTGCTTGGAAATAATTTCCACACTACCACCAGCTGACTCAATCTTTGAACGTGCACCTTTTGTAATCCGGTGGATACTGACATTTAATGCGACTTTTACTTCCCCATCTCCCAGCAGAACAACAGGTTTCCGATGATCATGCACCAATCCAGCAGCAACTAGGGTTTCAGGGTTTACTTCGCTCCCGGTCTTAAATTCTTTAAGCTGGCCAACATTAACTTCATGGTAGTTTACCCGGTTGATGGGTGTAAAGCCTTTACCACGCATGAAAGGTAGTCGGCGGAAGAATGGCAGGTTGCCACCCTGATGGTATAAGCGAGTACCTCCACCTGCACGCGCGCCTTGACCTTTGACACCGCGTCCGGCTGTCTTCCCTTGACCAGCTGCAATACCTCGACCTACTCTCTTTCGCTCTTTCTTAGCCCCTTTTGTGGGTTTCAAATCATGTAATTGCATTTGTGATCCTATTCTTCTACATAAAGCAGGTGGCTTACCTTGGCCACCATACCGCGAAAAGTTGGGGAGTCCTTATGCTCCACGGTCTGATTCATTTTCCGTAAACCTAAAGCTCTCACAGTACGTTTTTGGGAAATTTCATACCCAATAGGACTCTTGACCAGTGTAACCCGAACAAGCTTCTCGGTCTTCTTCTTCCCCGTAGTCTTTCTTTTGGTTTTAGGTTCCGAATCAGGCATTTTGCTTCCTTCTCTCCCAGAAAGGAGTAACATCTTTTACTGATTTTCCACGCAATCTGGCCACTTCTTCAGGAGATCTTAATTGATCGAGCGCGTCCATGGTTGCATAAACAACATTAAGGACATTACTACTTCCGAGTGATTTGGTTAATATATCTGATACTCCGGCAGCTTCTAAAACTGCACGCACGCCTCCACCAGCGATTACTCCCGTACCAGGTGAGGCGGGTTTCAGCAGCACCCTGGCTCCAGAGACGCGTCCAACCACCTCGTGGGGGATGGTTGATCCAAAAAGGGAAATTCTACGCATCTCTTTTCTGGCTCGCTCCGATGCTTTACGCATGGCATCAGGCACGGTATTCGCTTTTCCAATACCAACGCCGACTTTACCGCGATTGTCGCCAACCACAATAGTCACCCGGAAAGAAAACCTGCGACCTCCTTTGACGACTTTTGCTACTCGAGCTATCTCGATCATACGTTCATCGAATTCTTGTTCGAATTCAGTGGATTTGAAATCTGGCATAATTTTCTCCTATTCGTCTTGCTAAAACCGCAAGCCGCCATCTCGAGCGCCATCAGCAAGCGCCTTTACGCGACCGATATAACGATATCCTGATCGATCAAAAACCACCTGTTCAATTCCAGCAGATTTGGCTCGTTTAGCCAGTTCCTGTCCGACCTTTTTTGCTTGTTCGGTTTTGGTCTTTCCAGGAAATTCATTGCGGAGCTCGTGGTCAATTGTTGAAGCAGATACCATCGTGATCCCAGCTTCGTCATCTATCACCTGGGCATATATCTCTGATAAGCTACGAAATACATTTAAGCGCGGTTTATCTGGCGTGCCATAAATACGTTTTCGAACCCGTAAATGTCTACGCTGACGCGCTTTTGAACGAGTTATTTTTTTTCCCATACTTTTACACCTTACCTGCTTTACCCGCCTTACGACGGATACGCTCATCTAAGTATTTTATTCCCTTCCCTTTATAGGGTTCCGGGGGTCTGACCTTGCGGATATCCGCCGCGACATGTCCAACCACTTGTTTATCGTAACCTTTAACGATGATCCTGCGTGTTCGTTCGTCAACTTCAAACTCAATTCCTTCCGGTGGTTCAACTATCACTGGATGGGAAAACCCAACATTTAATACCAAATTCTTATCTTCTATGCCCGCTCGATAACCTACCCCATTGACCTCTAACTCTTTAGAAAAACCAGAGCTAACGCCAACAACCATATTATTGATCAGAGCCCTTGTCATTCCGTGAAAAGCGCGGTGAGTTGGTTCATCAGTAGGCCGCTTGACGGTGACTTCGCCTTGATCGAGTTTTATGTCCATTGCGGCGGGAAAGGTGTGCTGAAGTTCACCTTTTGGTCCTTTGACTTGGACGTGTGAGCCTTTGATTTTTACATCAACACCATCTGGTACGACAACAGGCATTAATCCGATTCTTGACACGATAATCCTCCTTACCAAACCTTACATAGGATTTCGCCGCCAATCCCCAGTTGGCGTGCTCGTTGGCCAGTCATTACACCTTTTGGTGTGCTGAGGATTGAAACTCCCATGCCAGATAATACCCAGGGAATATCACGCTTCCCTGAATATACCCTTCTTCCGGGTGTGCTAACTCGCTCCAATCCAGTGATTACTGGGCGTCTGAAACGCCGCTCGCCTTCATAACGGAGGCGTAACCGTAAAATTTTATGACTCGGACTTTCGCCATTAACTACCTCATACCCAGCGATATATCCTTCTTCTTTGAGAATTCGAGCGATTTCAGCCTTTAGTTTAGAGCTTGGCATGGCTACAGTTGGATGCCCAACTCCCATCGCATTTCGAACCCGAGTCAACATATCCGCTACAGGATCAGTCATACTCATACTAATACTCCTCTGCTTTCTTACCAGGAAGACTTAACAACACCTGGGATTTGTCCTTCCAGCGCCAATTCCCGAAAACAAATCCGGCAAAGACCAAACCGCCGCATATAACCACGTGGTCGTCCGCAAATGGAACAGCGATTACGGACACGAGTGGGATATTTTCGTCTCTGTTCGCGTATAACTATGCTTGTTTTCGCCATCTAATTTCCTTCCTTCCTGAAGGGCATACCGAGTAGATCTAATAATTGGGAGCCAGCTTCATCGGTCTTTGCAGTGGTCACTATCGTAACTTCCATTCCTCGTACCTTATCTATCGTGTCGAAATCGACCTCTGGAAAAACCAATTGTTCTCGAAGTCCAAGTGTGTAATTTCCACGTCCATCAAAGGAATTTAAGGATACTCCACGAAAATCTCGCACTCTTGGCATAGCAACATTGATCAAACGGTCAATAAATGACCACATTCGATCACGACGCAAGGTAACTTTGACGCCAATTGAACGGCCCTCTCTTAGCTTAAAGTTTGCAATACTCTTCTTCGCCTTGGTGATAATCGGCTTCTGACCTGTGATGATGGTGATATCTGCTACTGCACCATCTAGAGCTTTTGCATTTTCCAGAGCTTCACCAACTCCAATATTAACAACCACTTTCTCAATTCGCGGCACATCCATGATGTTGTCTAGATTTAATGATTTCATCAATGTCGGTGTAATTTCATCCTGATAACGTTCTTTTAAGTAATGAGCCATTTTAATTATCTCCTGATCGGATTGTTAATCGATCAATGCCTCACAATGTTTACATACCCTTCGGGCGGATCCATCTTCTCGCTGAATTGCAACTCGAGTTGCCTCATCACATTTTGGACAAACCAGCATCACATTCGAGATATGAATTGATCCTTCAAACTCAATAATCCCTGGTGAAATTGTTCTGCCTTGGGTTTGTACTTGGCGTTGGTGTTTTTTACGCATATTGACACCCTGGGCAACGAGACGATTATCCTTCGGCATGACGCGAATCACTTCGCCTCTTCTGCCTTTATCTATCTCTCTTCCGCTAATTACCTCTATGGTGTCACCTTTTTTAATCTTCATTTTCACTTTAATCGCTCCTCGGAGATCAAATGATTGTTAAAGTACCTCGGGGGCTAAAGAAACGATCTTCATATATCCCTTCTCGCGTAATTCCCGTGCAACGGGTCCAAAGATACGTGTACCCCTTGGATTTCGACCATCAGTATCTAAGATAACGGCTGCATTATCATCGAACTTGATATACGAGCCATCTTCCCGCCGCCACCCTTTTGCGGTCCTAACAATCACTGCTTTGACGATATCACTCTTGCTTACGCCGCCATGCGGCGTTGCGCTTTTTACAGTACCAACGACCACATCTCCAATGGATCCATAACGGCGGGAGGACCCACCGAGGACATTAATCACTAAAATTTCTCGGGCACCGGAATTATCCGCCACCTTCAATCGACTTTCACGTTGAATCATTCTGACGCCTCCAATTCAACTTCATCAGTGACCATCTCGCGGTGCAGAATCTCTTCAACCACCCAATGTTTTCTCTTTGAGATGGGGCGGCTTTCCACTATTTTTACCTGGTCTCCAATTTCACAATCGAGTTCATCATGAGCCATAATTGCCTTTTTACTATGGACAACCTTTTTATATAACGGATGACGATAAGTACGTGTGATTACCACCATTACAGATTTATCCATCTTATTGCTCGTCACAACACCGGTTAATCGACGACGGTTGTTCATGCTTCACCTTCCAATTCTTCTTCCTCCTGCCGCTCATTGAGGATCGTATAATATCTCGCGATCACTTTCCTGGTATAGCTAAGGCGGGTATGATCGGTTAATTCTCCAGTCGTCAATTGGAAACGTAACCTCATTAATTCTTCCTTGGTGTCTTCCAAGTTCGATAAAATCTCGGAGGTGGATAAGTCTCTGATCTCTGACGCTTTCATCCTTCACTCCCTTTAACACCATAACGAGTAACTATTTTTGTTTTTATCGGCAATTTATATGATGCAAGACGGAGTGCTTCTCGAGCGGTTTCCTCTGGCAAGCCACCTCCAACTTCAAACATCATTCGCCCTGGTTTGACAACAGCCGCCCAGAATTCCACATTCCCCTTTCCCTTACCCATTCTCGTCTCAGCTGCTCTTTTCGTAATAGGTTTATCTGGAAATATCCTGATCCAAACTTTCCCACGTCTCTTTAGAGCGCGCACGATCGCTCTTCGAGCAGCCTCAATTTGACGGGCTGAGATCCAGGCTGGTTCTAAAGCCATTAATCCCAAGTCACCAAAATGGACTTCATTGCCGCGCTGGGCTTGGCCGCGCATTCGTCCACGCATCTGTTTCCTGTACTTTACACGCTTCGGCATTAACATAATTACTACCTCTTCACTAAGACAATATCAGCAAGTGGAGGATCAAAATTCTCCGAGGAGATGATCACTCACTCACATATACTCCTTCTGTTGACTCAACGAACTCTTCCAGCTCGGGCAAGACAATACCCTTATAAATCCAAACTTTAACTCCGATCCGTCCGTAAGTGGTTAAAGCCTCTGCTTTTGCAAAATCGATATCCGCACGCAACGTCTGTCGAGGAACCTGCCCTTCACGCATATGGATCGTCCGTGCCATTTCGGCACCGCTCAGTCGACCTGCGACCTCTATTCGGATACCCTGTGCTCCTTGACGCATTGACTGTTGAATCGCACGCTTCATTGCGCGCTGATAACTTATCCTGCGGTTTAATTGATCAGCTATATTCGCCGCCACCAGGAAAGCATCCAGATCGGGATCTTTTATCTCTTTAATATCAAGGTCAATCTTCTTTCCAACCAAAACTTCCAAACTTGTCCTCAATTTCTTAACGTTCTCGCCTTTTCGCCCGATCAAAATACCAGGTTTGGCGGTATGAACTGTTATTTTTACCTTGCCAGGGAAGCGCTCGATCTCGATCCGAGAGACACCTGCTCTCTGGGTTTCTTCACGAATCATCTTCCGCAATTCAATATCCTGGCGAAGCTGATCAACGTATTCCTGACCTTCTGCAAACCAGCGACCTTCCCAAGTTTTATTGATCTTCAAACGAAATCCAATCGGATGTACTTTACGACCCATTTTGACTCCTCTCGAGCTTAAACGCTGATCTGCAAACGGTTATGATTCTTGCCATCATTATTATTCCCTTTCACGTAGAACAACAGTAATATGAGAAGCTCTCCGAATGATGGGTTTAAACCGACCACGAGCTCCAAACCTCCGCCAGCGTCGAGATGGTGCTGCATTAGCATAGATTTGATAAATAAATAAGTCATCACGACTTACGCCAAAATTTTCTTCCGCGTTTGCCATTGCAGAGGCAAGCACTTTCGAAACAGGTTGAGCAGCACCATTTTGCACAAACCTTAACATATCAAGTGCATCCGTAATATCCTTTCCCCGTACCAGGTCAATTACCAACCGGACCTTCTGCGGAGAGTAAGAGATATAATTCGCATGCGCACGAATATCATCAGCCATCGATTATCTCCTAATTTTGCGCTCAACCATGTGACCGCGAAAGGTTCGCGTGGGGGCGAATTCACCGAGCTTATGACCGACCATGTTCTCTGTGATATAAATCGGAACATGGCGTCGCCCATCATGGACCGCGACGGTGTGTCCAACCATTTGAGGGAAAATGCTGCTTGCACGGCTCCAAGTGCGGATAACTTTCTTTTCATTGCGCTCGTTCATTAACTCAATTTTCTTGAGCAATTTCGGGTCAATATATGGTCCCTTCTTCAACGATCGTCCCATAATTTATTCTCCATCATTCCTGAAAGATTTATTCGCTGGACCACCATGTGGTTGGAATAAAATCATAAACATAATCTGGTTAATTAATGTCACTTTTTCCTGCGGTGACGAACAATATACTTCTCAGTACTTTTATTGCGGCGCGTTTTCTTGCCTAAGGTAGGTTTTCCCCAAGGACTTTTCGGTCCCGGTAGACCAATCGGTTGACGACCTTCACCACCACCGTGGGGATGGTCGCGTGGGCTCATTGCAGAACCGCGCACGGTTGGGCGAATGCCCATATGCCTCTTTCTGCCTGCTTTTCCAAGTTTGATATTACTGTTATCCAGGTTACCAATTTGACCAATAGTTGCATAGCATGTTTGCCTGATCAAACGAACCTCACCTGATGGCAATCGAACCTGGGCATATTCGCCTTCTTTTGCGAGCAACTGCGCAGATCCTCCTGCAGCCCGAACCAGCTGTCCACCACGTCCTTCTTTTAATTCAATATTATGAACCAACATACCTACAGGAATATTTGCGATTGGTAAACTGTTCCCAGGACGGATTTCCGATTTCGGACCGGATTGAACAATATCACCAACCCTTAAATCCAAGGGTGCGATGATATAGCTTTTCTCACCATCCACATAATACAGTAAGGCAATCCGGGCAGTCCGGTTTGGATCGTACTCAATGGCAGCAACTTTTGCCGGGATACCAAGTTTTCTCCGTTTGAAATCAACTTGCCGGATATGCCGGCGATGTCCACCTCCACGATGGCGGACGGTGATCCTGCCATACATATTCCTTCCGCTGGTCCGTTTCTTAGGTATAACCAAAGAACGTTCAGGCTTGGATTTTGTGATTTCCTCAAAGGTAAAGCCAGTCATGCCCCGTAAACTCGGGGTAACTGGTTTATATTTCTTGACTGCCATTAGCGTACTCCTTCAAATACGTCGATGGTCTCACCAGGCTCGAGGGTGATAATGGCTTTCTTGTACGCACTTCGCCTTACTTTCACCCGACGATTTCGCCAGCGACGACTTCTTTTCGCTGGAACATTGATAATGTTTACCCGGGCCACATCTACATCAAATACTGTCTCTACTGCCGCTTTTACCATCTGTTTTGTGGCATCAAGGCTGACTTCAAAAACGTACTGATTTAAGTCACCAGCTTGGTAATTCGATTTCTCAGTGATGATTGGTCGCCGGAGAATATCGTAAATGGTTGTCATCTTCGTTTCTCCTTATCCTAAGTACGATTCGAGAACGTCCAGAGCAGCTAAGGGAATAATCACCATATCATATCCAAGCAAATCTCGAATATTCATGTAATTTGCCAAAAGTAACTTTAAGTCTGGTAAATTATTTGCGGCTTTATTCATCTTCTCTGAATTCCCATCCTTTTCAGGGATAAGCAATAAAGCGCTGGCATCTCCGACCAGTGTATTCATAATCTGAGCCATTTCTTTGGTTTTCGGTTCAGAAATGGTGAATTCATCCAGGATGATGATTTCTTGGTCTGAAGCCTTGACGGATAACGCAGATCGAAGTGCCGCCCGCCGCATCTTGCGCGGCATTTTCTGACTGTAATCACGTGGTCTGGGAGTATGAACTCTCCCTCCACCTACCCACTGTGGAGAGCGAATAGAACCTTGGCGAGCACGGCCAGTGCCTTTTTGGCGCCATGGTTTTCTACCACCACCCGATACCTCACCGCGCGATTTCGTTTTATGAGTGCCCAACCGGGCATTCGCCATTTGCCTCATATATGCTTGATGCATCAGGCTGGTATTGATTGGGGCTTCAAATATTGCGGCTGGTAATTCAACCGACTTTACTTTCTTACCCTCGATATTTACAACATCAACTTTCATTGTCATCTCGCTCCAATTACCGTTTGCGCGCTTCTTTGATCATAACGATACCACCCTTGGGACCGGGAATCGCACCCCGAAGGCCAAGCAAATTTCGCTCAGCGTCCACATATTCAACACGTAAATTTTGAATCGTTACGCGCTCGAATCCCATATGACCTGGCATACGCTTCCCTTTGAAGACACGTCCTGGTGTAGTCCCCATACCGATCGATCCTGTCGCTCGTTGTCGATCTGACTGACCATGTGTCTTCGGTCCCCCTCGGAAACCATGGCGCTTCACTGCCCCTTGAAAGCCTTTACCTTTGCTGGTGCCAACCACATCCACTTGGTCACCAACAGAAAAAACTTCCCCAACCTCTAATTTATCTCCTTCACTAACCTCTGAATCCTTGACTCGGAATTCACGTAGAAATCTAAGAGGTGGTAATTCACTGGTCTTCAAATGTCCCAATTGTCCACCGGTTAGATGCTTAGGTTTCACTTCTTCGAAACCCAGTTGGACAGCATCGTACCCATCTCTCTCGGGTTGGCGAACTTGGGTAACATAGCAAGGCCCAGCTTCAATGAGTGTTATTGGGACCGCCAGTCCACTCTCACCGAAAATCTGGGTCATACCGATTTTCTTTCCAATAAGCCCTTTCATCATCTCAATTTTCTCCTACTTACAATTTTTAGGGACTGTTAGCATGGGCTTGGCTACATCATCCCTTGGTCAACGCAGTCAATCAATCTGTCGAAAATTTAATATTTTTGTTTTCCGCACAGAATTGTTCTTACGCTGCCAGAAATTCTATACTTAACCGGATCCGTTTTCGTTATCCTTTAATCAAATACTTCGCTGGATTTTCCTGTACTCTGTCAGCTAAATCTTGATTTCAATATCGACACCTGCAGGTAAATTCAACCGCATCAGCATATCGATCGTCTTTGAATCTGGATCAAGGACATCAATCAACCGATTGTGTGTGCGGATCTCAAAGTGCTCGTGTGAATCCTTATCGATAAAAGTTGATCGACGTACTGTGAATTTCTCAATCTTTGTCGGCAATGGAACAGGACCGACGACACGTGCACCAGTCCGTTCTGCTGTATCTACGATGCGTTTCGCAGACTGGTCAAGGACACGATGATCATAGGCTTTCAAGCGGATCCGAATTTTCTGCTTGGCCATATTTCTCCTATTTAATGATCTCAGTGATCACGCCTGCGCCGACGGTGAGACCGCCTTCACGAATGGCGAACTTGGAGCCCTGCTCTAAAGCCACTGGCACGATCAACTCCACTTCCAGGTTTACGTTATCCCCGGGCATCACCATCTCTACCCCTTCGGGCAGTTGGACGGTTCCGGTCACATCCAAGGTGCGGACGAAGAACTGTGGGCGGTAGCCGCTGAAGAACGCTTTGTGCCTTCCACCTTCATCCCGCTTCAACACGTACACTTCGCCCATGAACTTGGTATGGGGGGTGATGCTGCCTGGCTTGGCGATCACCATGCCGCGCTCCACATCTTCCCGGTTGATGCCGCGCAGCAGCAGACCCAGGTTGTCACCTGCCTGGCCTTCATCCAGGATCTTGTGGAACATCTCGACCCCGGTCACTACCGAACTGACCATCTCTTCCTGCAGACCGATGATATCTACTGGATCGCCAGTGTGGACCATGCCGCGGTCCACGCGTCCAGTCACCACTGTACCGCGCCCTTTGATTGAGAACACATCCTCAACTGACATCATGAACGGCTTTTCAAACTCACGCACCGGTTCGGGGATGTACTCGTCTACCACGCGCAGCAGTTCTTTGATGCTGGCGTACTCTTCCGCATTCGGGTCTGTTGATTCACTCTCCAACGCGGCCAGGGCAGTGCCCCGCACGATGGGTGTCTCATCTCCCGGAAAGCCCTGCTCATTGAGCAGTTCGCGCAGTTCTAATTCGACCAGCTCCAGCAGCTCCGGGTCATCCATCATATCGATTTTGTTCAGATATACCACGATCGCCGGTACTTCCACCTGCCGTGCCAGCAAGACGTGCTCCCGGGTCTGCGGCATGGCACCATCAGGCGCCGCCACAACCAGGATGGCGCCATCTACCTGCGCAGCTCCTGTGATCATGTTCTTGATGTAGTCCCGGTGTCCGGGCATGTCTACGTGGGCATAGTGACGATTTTCTGTCTCGTATTCCACGTGGGCGATGTTGATCGTGATGCCGCGCTCTTTCTCTTCTGGTGCATTGTCGATCGAATCGAACGGCCGGTAATCACCATGCCCGCTGAAGGAACAATACTTCGTGATCGCTGCGGTTAGCGTTGTTTTTCCGTGGTCGATGTGTCCCATCGTTCCCACGTTCATATGTGGCTTTGTCCGTTCAAATTTCT
>DATKXE010000578.1:0-2681 GCA_035529195.1 Anaerolineales bacterium | reverse complement strand
TAATGAAATCAAATCATCAACCGATAACTCATCGAGCTGGTCAACGACCATATGCACAGCCTGTAAACTGCTGGCAGTGTTGGTTGTCGTGACCGCGATGCATTTCATCCCCGCCTGTAGTGCGGCTTCTACCCCCGTGATTGCATCTTCGATCACGACGCATTGAGCCGCTGGAGCGTGTATTTTCTGTGCTGCAGTTAAGAAGACTGCTGGATTAGGTTTACCAGGCATCTTTGCAGCTGATATCAACGCTTTAAAGTAGTTGTTCAGTCCCAATTCCTCAACAACTGCATCAATATTCTTCTGAGGAGCAGACGATCCAATCGCCTGAGGGATATTTTCATACCTGATCGCCTCGAGCAGGGTCAGGACGCCAGGCATGGTTTTTACCCGCCCGTGGATCGCCCGGCGAAAGCTGGCTTCTTTACGTTCACTGATATCCGCGATGATTTTTGGATCAAAATCTTCTCCCCTTAGTAATTTCAGGATACCTTCATTATTCATCCCAAATGTGTTATTGAAAATCTCTCGTGTAAAAGGGATTTCAAAATTGGGTAAGGTGTCCATCCAGGATTGGAAATGAACTTCACCTGTATCTACGAGGACACCATCCATATCCCAAATCACCCCTTTGAGAGCTGACATATTCTCGAATCTCCTTTTGCATAATTTTGCTCAGTTGACTAATAGTTAGCGGGGTGAATGGTATCACAACCTAGCGCCTGATTATGAAGGTTGTGTTGTATCAAGCGAAAACCCACCTCGCATCGACCAGCATTGCCTCACATATGATTGGTACTCGCGGAAAATTCTGCTCTACTTAAGACGAAGATTAAGGGGAAATTAATAAAAGTTGACAAAGGAAAAATCTCATGCTAGACTGTGAAGTGTAAATGTTACCGATAACGGGAACGCTAACGTAATTTGGCAGCAATCTTAATCATGGCCCAACAAATTACCATTAAAGACGTTGCACAAGCTGCGGGGGTATCAACACAAACGGTCTCGCGTGTGATTAATTCCCGTCCTGATGTCTCCCCAGATACCAGATCCCGGGTTCAGCAGGTCATTTCAGAATTAGGATATTCTCCGAATGTGATCGCCAGAAGCTTAAGCCGCGGCCGCACCAACACCTTTGGCGTGGTTGGCTTCGGGCTGAGCTACTTTGGTCCTTCAAATGTATTGCAAGGTATTGAACAAAAGTCCAATGAATTGGGCTTTTCTCTTATATTGAGCCTGCTAGATGATTTTGATGCTGCCAAAATTGATGGCATCCTAAACAAACTGCTTTCCAGACAAGTTGATGGCATCATTTGGGCAGTACCCGGAAACGATAGATTAGTCGGGGAGCTCTCGGTGAGATTTAGCGAGATTTCCATCCCGGTGGTCTACTTGAACAAGTGTAAAACGCAGCATGAGTCCGTGGTCGCCATGGACAACCGGAGAGGAGGAAAATTAGCCACCCAACACTTACTCGAGCAGGGATATGACCAAATTGGGATCATCACTGGTCCTCCAGATTGGTGGGAAGCACAGGAACGTGAATTGGGTTGGCGGGAAGTAATAACAGAAGTAGGACTTAACAGCTCGACACGATTCATCGTCAACGGCGATTGGAGCGCCGCTAGTGGAGAAGTAGGGCTGCACAATTTATTTACCAAGGCTCCAGAGCTGGATGCGGTCTTTGCAAGCAATGACCAGATGGCGCTCGGGGCTCTTAAAGCCGCCCGCAATCTGGGCATCCAAGTACCGCAGAACTTGGGCGTGGTTGGATTTGATGACATTCCAGAAGCTGCATATTTTTACCCTTCATTAACCACCATCCATCAAAACGCATTATCCCTCGGCGAAATGGCTGTTGAACAGATGGGCAATATGATTCGCTCTCGTCAAGAAGGCCAAATATATAAAGCAGATGTCATCTGGGCTAAGCCTAGATTGATCGTTAGAAATAGTTCAATTCGAAAATAAAATCTTTAGAGGTAATCTGGGCAAAGAGGAGGCTAAAATTGGTGAAAAAAAATTTGCAATTTGTGTTGATTTTGGCACACTCTCCGGGCGAGCTGTGATTGTGGATGTTGCCAACGGTACGGAAATAGCTACCGCCGTGCACGATTATGCGAATGGTGTGATTGATGATAACCTACCAGGTACCGAGATCCATTTAGAATCAGACTGGGCACTGCAAGACCCCAACGACTATATCGAGGTCTTCAAGAACACGATCCCAGCCGTTTTACAGGAGAGCGGAATTGCACCTTCAGATGTGATTCGCGTTGGCATCGACTTCACAGCCTGCACGATGCTACCCACCAAAGCCGACGGAACGCCATTATGCTTTTTGCCTGAATGGCATGATAATTCCCACACCTGGGTCAAGCTTTGGAAGAATCATGCTGCCCAGGTGGAATCTTCCATCTCTAAAGAAATAATTAAGGAATAACACCTCGAATCATCGGTGATGAACATGAATCGAAACGATATCCAAAAAGTAATTAAGGACGGACAGACCGCTCTTGGTATCGAGTTAGGCTCGACGCGCATCAAAGCAGTGCTGATCGGCAAGGATCATTCACCAATCGCCTCGGGAAGTTGTGAGTGGGAAAACCGATACGAAAACGGCATCTGGACATACAGTCTCCAAGATGTTTGGACAGGTTTGCAGGAAAGTTTTCGGAGTC
>DATKXE010000577.1:0-3832 GCA_035529195.1 Anaerolineales bacterium | reverse complement strand
TCTTGAAATTCCTCTTACCGCAAGCCAGGTCGCCAGGAGCAAGACAATCCGCTTCCCATGGTTGGGTTTAGGATATGCCTGGACACAAAAAATGAACGATGCAAATAGCGATATCGCGGTGGAGCTCATTAAGACGGAAGTAGGCAAAGACCGCAAATGGGCCTTCCCTTACGGGGGACTTGGGTATGCTTGGCAGCAGAAAACTGAAGGCAGGATAGGTGGAAACCAGCTCAGCTTGCAAGCTACACAAGTGAACCGAAAACGATCCTGGAGCTTTCCATATTCAGGACATGGGTATGCCTGGACAGAGGCGATGAGCGGAAAATGTGGCCAAGATATCAGGGTTGATTTAAAAGCAACTGAAATCATCCAGCAACGTCGCCACAGGTTTCCCTATTTCGGATTTGGGTATGCCTGGGTCGATGAGGGGCTTCTCACTCTGACCCTGATTTAATGCGAATTATCAACAACTGAACACAAATTTCATTAGAGGTTAGCGCTGGATTGATAACCGGTAGAAATAATATCCATAAATTCAAACGGACCTTATTAATATATCCCGAATATGGTTTGGAAATAGCCCAGGACTGCGAACCTGACATAGTTAGCGGCAGCCAACCCAGCAGCTATCTGTGTTATCCATGAATTGTTCCTTTCCGTCAATAACCAATTGATTTACCATAAGATACCGCCCTGCCTATCAGCAGAGGGATTTAGAAAGTCACTCACCCAGACCTGGCTGATTTGTCTCGTGAAAAATAATGGCACTCTTTACTTTGAACGAGTTTACTAAGCCATACTGCATTGACATTAATAGGTACAGCGAGATGGGCAAAGAAATACCCTTGTATAGGAGCCAGGAGTGAAAAAATCGAATTTCGAATCATTATTGATATCGTTTTCCAACTCAAGTTGATGTGGTTGTTAGTCAAGGATATTTGCACATTTTGTAATCCTTTGCGCAGCTAATCTGGTGGAAAAATGCAAAGAAACTAAAACGCACCCTTAATTGGATGCGTTTTTAATTTCCTTCAAAATGACCCGCAAATATGACAAAGCACATATTGCCAGCCGTGGATAATTGCACTATTCTTTAATCAGGAATCAAGATGCCTGAGAAAATCCTACCCACCCCGGCTGCCCAAAAGTTCTATGATCGCATCGGCAGCCGCTATGACTGGTTCGAATTCTACGAAGGACGAGCGAAGGAATGCGGCTTCCAGGCCTTGCAGCTGGAGCAGGGTTTACGGGTGCTCAGCATCGGCGCGGGTACTGGCAAAGAGCTTAATAAAATTGAGCAAGCAATTACTCCCGGTGGTGTGGTTTATGGATTAGATCTCTCACCGGTTATGGTCCGGTTGACCCACGAGCGCATTGGTTCCACGATCTGCCAGGCAGACGCCCGCCAGCTGCCATATGCAGATCAGGGATTTGACCGTCTTTACGCAGCCTATGTGCTCGATCTGCTGCCCTTGGCTGATCTTGGCCAGCTATTGCTTGATTTTTGGAGGGTTTTAAGACCCAACGGGGGGTTGGTGATCTTAGCGCTTACCGAAGGGATTGACCTGCCGTCTAGAGCACTGGTTTCGGTCTGGAAAGGGGTCTTTTCCATCTCTCCTGCAATGTGCGGCGGATGCCGCCCATTAGAGCTATTCGATCTTGTCCAGAAGGCTGGTTTCACAAACATCCAACGCCAGGTGATCGTGCAAGCCGGCGTACCGAGTGAACTGATCAGCGCCCAAAAGAATTAGAGACCCATATGGTTGAAAAAATTACCGAACTCAAACCTCCCAGGGGCCTCACCCGCTTCCTATTTCGAGCTCCAATCTGGTTATATAAAATACATTTGGGATGGATCCTGGGTAACAGGGCTCTGAAGCTAACTCACACCGGCCGCATAAGCGGACAGCTGCGCCATGTTGTGCTGGAAGTTGTAAAATTCGACCCTTCCAGCAACACTTATTATATTGCGGCCGCCTGGGGGGAAAAGAGCGATTGGGTAAAGAACATTAAAGCCAACCCGAATGTCCGGATACAAGTTGGTAATCGTGAGAATAATATGCTGGCTGAACAGCTCACACCTGATCAGGGTGAACTGATCATCCTGGATTACGCCCAACGACACCCCTCGGCAATGACCAGCCTGGCGCGCTACATGGGCTATCAGCTGGATGGTAGTGAAGCTGATTTCCGTGAATTAGGTCGCAGGCTGCTGATGTACTCACTCACACCACTCACTCAAGGAACTGAGACATGAATTCGATCCTCATATTCACGTACCCTCTGGGCATTATCCTGGTCCTGATCCTGGTTATCGGTTTGGGGTTCTTCCTGACGCGCAAATATAATTTAGGCTGGCGTTTGTATTGGATCGGAGCTGCCATATTCGTCATTTCCCAGATCCTGCATATTCCCTTTAACCTTCTATTGGATCGTTTATTTAATACCGGTGTCCTGCCTACTCCACCAGAGGAATACCAGCTCATTTTCAGCGCGCTCTTGCTGGGTCTCAGTGCTGGGTTATTCGAAGAGCTGACTCGATATGCTGGGCTGCGCTGGTGGGCAAAAGATGCCCGTTCCTGGTCGAAAGGTCTTTTATTTGGCGCTGGATGGGGTGGGATGGAAGCAATCATATTTTTCGTCGTCGTCATGATTCTGAATTATGGTATTTTCATGGCTTTACGCACAGTCGACCTGACCTCGATTCTTCCATCTGAACAGCTTGCGCCCCTTCAAGAGGGTCTCAATCTGTTTTGGGGGGTATCCTGGTACGATTCGCTGTTAGGTGCTCTGGAACGAATTCTTGTTCTGCCGGTCCAAATTGCTTTAACTATCCTGGTGCTGCAAGTTTTCATCCGCCGGCAAAGCCGCTGGTTGTGGATCGCCATCGCATGGCACACCCTGCTTGACGCGGTTGCCGTGATCACTGTTCGCCAGTGGGGCGCATATGCTACTGAAGGTATTTTAGCAATCTTCACCCTGCTGAGCATTGGGATAATTTTCGCCCTGCGCAGTGATGATCCATCTGTCGAATCAAACGAAAGTGTTACTGAAGGAGATGGCGATCATAAGCAGCTCAACCTATCCCCGATCGAAGAAAATCCTGATAATATTGATCAAACCCGATATACAGATTAAATTATGATAACCACTCAAAACCTGACAAAAAAATTTGATGAAATTACTGCCGTTGAAAACCTGTCGCTTGAGATTCCTGAAGGTGAGGTTTTCGGCTTCCTGGGTCCGAATGGAGCCGGGAAAACCACTACCGTGCGGATGCTGACCAGTCTGATCAGCCCCACAGCTGGAGAGGCTTCCGTCAACGGTTATCAGGTTGGTGAAAAGGATATAGATATTCGACGCAGCGTCGGCTTGCTAACCGAAACACCCGGGTTGTACGACAGCCTGAGCGCTGAACGGAATCTTGAGATCTATGCCAGTTTGTATGAGGTGGAAGATATCAAAGGGCAGGTAGAGAAATATCTGCGTTTCCTTGGTTTGTGGGAAAGAAGGATGGATGTCGCCGCCACTTTTTCAAAAGGGATGAAGCAAAAGTTGGCCATCGCCCGCGCCTTGCTGCACGAACCACGCACGGTGTTCCTGGATGAACCAACCGCAGGTCTTGATCCTGAAGCTTCCCGCCTGGTCCGGGAATTCATCCTGGAAATAAAACAACAGGGACGCACCATATTCATCTGCACTCATAATCTTGACGAAGCTGACCGGCTCTGTGATCGAATCGGGGTTTTCAAAACCCGTCTTCTGGTCGTAGATGCACCCACCACGCTGCGCAGACAGGTTTTTGGTCGCAAAATAGTGTTTCATCTTCAGC
>DATKXE010000576.1:0-6974 GCA_035529195.1 Anaerolineales bacterium | reverse complement strand
CTGCGCTTTTCCGGGGTGAAGCAATCTCGATCTGAGGTAGACATACTTATTCTTGTGTACAATACCGATCAACGTTAATCAAACTTCTCCATCATGGTCTACGAATTTCTCCAAATCTACCTGGGGATAATCCACCTTCTCAAATGGTTTCCCCGCCTCCCCTATAGGTTTGGTTAGATCAAACCCGATCTTGGTTGTCAAGTGAGTACCCAGTTCAGCACTCGGATCCAGGCTCGAGCCGCGTTCCTTCTCCTTGACGACCAGATCCTCATCCCCCTGGAAGCGAGTCGCCATTGCCCACTCTACTTCAAGTGGATTGTAGATATCGATATCCTCGTCGACCACGAAAACATGCTTGCATGAACTGTGCCCATCGAAAGCTGCTTGTATTGCCCGCCTCCCATCATCTGGCGATTGCTTATCAATCTTCACAACAGCATGCAGCCAGGAGCTCCCACCAGGATTAACATTCACATCCAAACAGCGCACCACCTGATTGACACTCTTGAAAATGGTTGGCTCGCGAGGCATACCCATCAGCAGCTTATGCTCTAATCCGCCAGGCAGTAGTGCCTGCCAAATCGCATCTCGACGGTGGGTGATGGCTTTTACCACAAATACTGGCTCCTCACGAACCACATCCTGGGTTTCGGTGAGATCCACGAAGGGACCTTCTGTGTGTCTCCTATCCAAATATACAGTGCCCTCCAGCACAATCTCAGCCTGTGCTGGAATATTCAAATCGACGGTCTTCGCCTTGACCACTTCAAGCGGTTCCAAGGCGTTGGCGATCTCCAGCTCATCAATACCAATATCCACGGAGGTAGCTGCAGCTGCCAGCACGTTGGGTCCACAGCCTACACATACGGCGACATCCACCTGGCCCAGATCTCTAATAAAGGAATCAAAATTTCGTCCCTTGACCACGCGCATCGCCAGCTCAGTGCGAGAAATCTGCATACAGCGATGGAAATCCAAATTTTGACCATGATCTGGGTGTTTGGCAATCATGACTCCAGAGGTGATGTAGCGACCACCATCATTATCAAAGTGTCGTAGAATCGGCAGCTGGTCGAGATCAGGCCTCATAATCACCACCTCTTGGCAGGCTGCCTCAGAAATCACTTGAGGGGACGAGCGAACCTCAATCGCTCGCGTTAAGGTGGGAATAATCTCACTTAAGTCGAGACCAAAGTAATCAGCAAAAGCTGCTTTGGTGGGAAATATATTTCCTGCAACGATGAAATCTGCTTCCCGGATATTCTCAAAAAGCACCGCTTTCGGTTCAAACCCTTTCAACACTGCTGATATCTCACAGCTCGTTGATATCGGCTCCGTAATTATGATTAGATCACCACTTGCTGCTAAACGCTCGATATAACTTCTGAAGGACATATTCTTTTACCAGGGTCACTATTGTATGACTGAAAATTCTAGGCTAAGTATGTGACCAATATTCAGTCACGTTCGGTAGACCATTGGCATCCAGCGAGCCATCCGTGCTGAAAGTAAGATGGTAATGCAGGTCCGTCCGGAAAGGATCGATATTGCGGTCACTGAGTTCTGCTATCACTTCGGGTGCTGGGTGATTGTGAGGCCGAATATGGCTGCTCATCGCGATGCGGGTCGTTCCCGGGAGTGCATCCAGCCAGGGTGTGCTCCAATTTGCGGTAAAAAACCCATTTACAGCGCCGTGGTGGGGTGCCTGGAAAACAGCCAGGCCTGGAATCCCCGGTATACCCGCAGCTATTTGATCCCAGTTATCTGCCTCGCAATCGCCGCTCAACAAGAAGCTCACCTGACCCAAGGTCAATGCCAGCACGATCGAGTTGTTGTTTTCATTATTAGTATCGTAAACACCACTGGAAGTATAGGGCGGCCAAAGCACACTCAAACCAACATCTCCCAGGTTAGGAAGCAGCTTGGTATTATCCACTGCCTGGTGGCGATTGACTTTTTTCGGGTACTTGTTTGCGTACGAGATCAGTTTGGCAAACCCACCGAAATCCACAGATTTCGGATACCAGAACCAATCTGTCTTAAAGGCGCTCATCATGGCTTGAATCCCGTTGGCGTGGTCAGCATGACCATGCGTCAACTGCACGAAGTCAAATATCCGCCGCCCATTAGTCAAGTCTACCCCACGGCGTTCTAAGAAGCGTTTTACAAACAGGTAGGAGGATCGCTGGTTGCTGGTATCGTTGCAGTCCACCAGGGCATAATGCGTTTGACCCGCATTGCTGAGCGTCTCGATCAGGATCGAGTCTCCCCACCCGACATCAATTAAGGTTATCGATAAGCTACTCATCACTGCTGTTCCTCATCCCGGTTTGGGAAACCACCCGGCCATCCAGGTCAACATAGTCTAAAACCCCCCGTTGTGGATCTTCCCGCTGCTGCAGGAAATTCTTCCTGGCAGCCGCGAACTGCTCATCGCTCCAAGATCTGAAAGATTCACTCTCCTCCTGAGAATATCCGATCTCAATTTGACCGGATTGAATTAGCTGCCAGCAGCGCTCCACATAGGTATCAGCAGCAATTACCTCTTGTCGAAAAGTCAACGCCATTTGAAACAATCCAAATCTGATGCGCCAGACTGCCCCCCGCTCTAGCTGAACAGGCTTCGTTCCTGCTGAATATTGGCCGCTGTGTGGGTCAAACAGGAAATTAGGCAGCCAGATATACTCTGACTCCACCACCAGCCCCTACACAGCTTCGATCTGATCAAACAAATGATCAATTGTGGATGCTGAATGGAATAACAGTTTTTCCAGATCCGGGCGGTGCAGCGCAGTCGTTACTCCAAGGATCAAGAATGGCACCCTCTGCCCTCTCAGTATGGCTACCCAATCATCCCCCATCCCACTGGCATCGATGGTAAAGAAGGAGCTGCGGGTCATATTAAAACCTGCCAGCTGCTTCACATCATCAACAAGGATTGGAATTGTATATGGTCCTGGATAAAGTGGTACACGCGGACTCTGCGCTAACTGATTAGAATTTTCACCGAATCCGGCACGCATTTTCACTCTCCTTGCAACAAGTTACCTATACTGAAATCCAAAAATACTGACAATGCATCATCAGGGTATTATGCAGCAAGGAATTTGTCAATGGTGGCAAAATACTCCTGCTGGTGAGTAATGGCGATGCCGTGCTCACCGCCCTCAAAAACCTTAACCTCAGCCTGCGGGTAGAGCTGCCGCATAGCCTCACGCTTTTCAAGTGGTGTTGCCGGGTCCTCAGAACCAAAAACCAGCAAAATACGACCAGGCCAACCATCGAGATCTTCTGCGGAAAAAGTATAGTTCTCTGTCTGGTTGATCAACCGCTGCAGCATCGCGAGCATATCGGCTCTACCCAGGCGGAAATTAACTGCCTCACGTGCTAATGCCCACAGTAAAGCCATATTCGGATTATCTGATTTATTACTCTCCAGGCGGGCAAAAGATTTGTTGATCATCCAGCGCAGCAGGAATGTGGGCGTGATGCGGAACCAGCCCATTAATCTGGCGATTTCCTGGCTGTTTTTGCTGTCTGGGGGACCAACTGCTGCAATGACCATTTTGCTGATGCGTTGAGGGTATTGGCGCAAAAAGGATTGCACCATCCAACCCCCGTACGATCCTCCCATTGTGTAAAACTTGTCGACGCCCAGATAGTCAAGCAGCGCTATAAATCCAGAAAACAAATCCTCCAAATCTTCAATTGCAGGATAATCAGGTGCGATCACCCGGTACTGCTGGGCAAAGTGCTCCAATGAAAAGAAGGAAACCTCAGCAATAGACGTCCCACCCGCTGGAATGAAAAGCGGTGGTTTTCCGGATCCGCTGTCGATGTAATTCCACTCGATCCCACTCAAGGAGACAGTTTGGTACGGATAGCTTTCGCGGAATACCTGCAGGCGATTTAGCGACTCCGCTGGCACATCTTCATATAATCTGGAAATCTTCCGGTTTGAGCTAATCAATTCTCTATTCATCCAATTTTGCGCGTGCTGTCTTCTAACCGCGGCTCTTGAGTCCCCACAACCGATCCAGGGTCTCTTCAAGACGATTTCCCAATCCTAATCCACCCCTTGAGGTGACGTCATCCTCATTTTCGAATATTACGTAAGGAACTTTGCGGTCGCGTATGGTTAGATATTCTCCAGTTCCTGTTTTCGAAAGTAAGTCCCGCCAATCGTCATCCCGGTATAGTTTTTCCAGCTTTTCTTCCTCCACGGCATGCTCCAGGATGCTGTCCGGTCGCTCGGGGTTAAAGCGCTTTCGATTTTTTCGCAAGGATTCAGCAAATGAAACTTGCACATATACGATCCTTGCTCGTTCTAAGATCTGGTCCGATAAATGCTCGAAAGCCTGGCGGTAACCGCCGTGCTCACTGCCTCTGGCGAATTCCACAATCGTGGTTGTGTACTGGTGATAACCGTTGTTATCCCGGGTTCGTTTTTGATAATCAAGACCAATCCGTTCAATCAACAGATTCCATAAATAAGGGTATTTAAAATATTCATCCTCATCAGTATGCAGACGTGGTTGGCCGAACTTTTCGCTGAGGATAGCATCTTCCTCAAACCAAGCCCACAACATGGGGAAGTCATCGATCACATCCAGTTTTCCGATGTGATATTTTTCGATGCGCGTGGGTCCATCTGTATTGTTTAAGAACTCGAGGATTTCGCTTTTACCAGCTGCGGGTCGTCCAAGAAGCAATAAGATTTCGAAAAATGGATCAATAGGCACTTTTGGCTCCAATGGTTAAGGGATGGATCCGGCCAGATTAGGCCAGAAAATCAGTTCTACCACCAATCTATTCAGGCTTTCATCTTGAAAGAACGATTCATCCCAAGAGAGTAATAAAAATCACCCCGCACAGCAATGTACAGGGTGATTTGTTCTAAAATTCGAAGATGCTTATTCCACAGGCATCACATTGGCGGCTTGCAATCCCTTGGGACCTTCTTCAATCGAGAATTCCACTTTCTGACCTTCAACTAAATTGCGAAAACCTTCAGCTTCGATGGCAGTATAGTGAACGAATACATCCGGTCCATCTTCCTGAGAAATGAAGCCATATCCCTTGCTGCCGTTGAACCAATTAACTGTACCGACGATACGATCTGACATTTACTTACTCCTTGACTCGTACATAATTTTTTGATGGATGCATTTCGAATCCCCACCGGAGCAGTCAACAAAAAATGACCCAGGACTTGCGCCTTGGGCCATCGTCCTTATAATCCAATGGAAACTTCCGTGCATCCTAACTCGGCGATCATACCAGCATCTGGATTAATTGTCAAATTTAGATTTTTCGTGTTTTAGATTTTTCGAGCAGATCATTTTCAACACAATTCAGGGATTACTATCTTGAACCTTAATATTTCATCATCTCACTGATAACTTTTCCCGCTTATAATAAACAAGATATGGTCAAGCGTATATTCCTGATTAGCTGGTTAATAATTATTCTCCTGCCGTTGAGCGGATCCCCAGTTTCTGCTCAGGAGACCTCTTCACCAGTTCTGGTTCTTACTGCAGAAGGTCCGATTACTCCTTCAATGTTAGGCTATCTCGAGCGCGGCCTCAGCAGTGCCGAACAGCAAAACGCTGAAGCATTAATTTTCATGCTGGACACCCCCGGCGGCAGTGTTGATCTGATGAATGAATTCGTCCAGGTGATTCGCACCAGCAGCATACCTGTTGTGGTATATGTTGCCCCACAAGGTGCCATTGCAGGCAGTGCTGGAACGGTTATCACCCTGGCTGGTCACGCTTCATCTATGGCACCGGAGACTGCCATTGGAGCGGCGAGCCCGGTTGGAGCGGAGGGTGAAGACCTCGGTGAAACGATCGAGGCCAAGGAAAAGAATATCCTCAAAGCCCTGGTACGGTCCCTGGCTGAAGCGCGTGGAAAAGAAGCGATCCAGGTAGCGGAAGAGACCATCGAGTCCGCCTATGCAGTCTCGGCCAGCGAAGCTCTCCAAATCGGTTTAATTGACTTCATCGCGGATAATGTGCCCGATCTGCTTGACCAATTGGATGGCTACCAAGTCACCACCATTGATGGACCGCTGACTTTGGAAACCAGTAACTCTCAGGTAATCCCCTTCGATCCAACTTTCATAGAGAGCCTCCTGGGAGTACTCACCAATCCAAACATCGTGTTCCTGCTGCTCACGGTTGGCGTCCAGGCAATTCTGATCGAACTTTCGAGCCCGGGTGGTTGGATTGCTGGATTTATTGGGGCAATCTGCCTGGCCCTAGCAGCATACGGCTTGGGAGTTTTACCGGTCAACTGGTTTGGGTTGATTTTCCTGGTGATCGCTTTTGTGCTCTTCGTCCTCGATATTAAAGCACCAACCCATGGCGCTTTGACCGCGGCTGGGGTAGCTTCGCTGATCGTAGGTTCTTTGGTGCTGTTCAATTCACCGGGCACTCCATCCTTTTTGCGGGTTTCCGTACCTCTGGTGATCGGGGTCTCGCTGGTCACGGCGGGAATATTTTTCGCAATATTGACCATCGCCCTCCGGGCGCAGAGAGCTCCTGTTCGGATGGGCCAGGAGTCCTTGATTGGACGTACCGGATCCGCTCGCACCACGATCGCACCCTTTGGCACAGTTCAATTGGGTGGCGAGTTATGGAGCGGCGAATTAGCGCCGGGAGAAGATACAATCAATGAAGGAGCACCCGTCGAAGTGCTGGAAGTCAAAGGGATCCGGGTGATCGTGCGCAAGGTCGAGCAGGCATAATAAATCCATCCGCAGTATCCTTTATTCTGCATGCGGGGTGGATTGATCACCCCAAAATCAACGGGTTTTGAATCATGCTCTGTTTACTTTTCACGCCTCTCCGGTTGTTCCACCAGCATCCCAGGATACCGTTTGAATTAACCTGCTTCTAAGAGGCAGTTTCTCATTCTGAGGTAGAATTAACCAGGAATTAAACCCTTTCTGCGATTATTAGCAGAATTTA
>DATKXE010000575.1:0-2587 GCA_035529195.1 Anaerolineales bacterium | reverse complement strand
TTTATACCCCACATGGGGTTTTGAATACGCCTGTATTCGCTCCAGTTGGTACGCAAGCCTCAGTGAAATCATTGACCCCAGACCAATTGACCAATATAAACACATCACTGGTCCTGGCAAACACCTACCATCTGCATTTACGCCCTGGAGATGAATTGATCAAAGAGATGGGGGGATTGCACAGCTTTATGCATTGGTCGGGTCCTATCTTGACGGACTCGGGTGGCTATCAGGTTTTTTCATTAGCAAAAAATCGACGCATAGATAACGATGGCGTGACTTTTAGAAGCCATATCGATGGTTCGGCGCAGCGTTTAGATCCGGAGAAATCCATATCTATCCAGGAAAACCTCGGGGCAGATATCATCATGGCTTTCGACGAATGCTCTGATCCTTATGATAAGGAATATGTTCGAGAAGCCATGGTTCGCACCCATGCCTGGGCCGAACGATGTTTGCAGGTCAAGACTCGCTCTGACCAGGCACTTTTCGGGATCGTCCAGGGTGGAATTTTTGAAGACTTCCGTCAGGAATCAGCCGAGCATATTGCAGACTTAGAATTTCCCGGGAATGCGATCGGTGGGTTATCAGTTGGCGAAACGAAATCAGAAATGCACACCATCCTTGAATTAGTAGATCGAGTACTCCCAGAAAATAAACCTCGCTATCTCATGGGAGTTGGCACGCCTGAAGACCTGGTGAATGGAATCAGCCGCGGGGTGGATATCTTCGACTGTGTGCTTCCAACCCGTTTAGCCAGACACAATACCGCCATGACTCGTTATGGACAGCGATTGAATGTTGTTAATGCGCAATACACCCGGGATGCTCAGCCATTAGACCAGCAGTGTGATTGCTACACCTGCCAAAATTTCTCTCGGGCGTACTTAAGGCATTTGATAATCTCAAAGGAGATGCTCGCTGCGACATTATTGTCAATTCACAACCTGCACACTTTGATAAATTTGGCACACGATATCCGTTTGTCGATTTTGGCTGGCAATTTTGATGATTTTGCCAACCGTTTTTTTCAGATTCGATCCGAATTAGAATTAGATCAAGGTGGAAATTAACATCATTCGTTCGAGGAATATTTCATACTTTTCATGACTGTAATCCAATCCATCTTGCTTGGAGTAATCCAAGGCTTAACCGAATTTCTACCCATATCGAGCTCGGGACATCTGGTAATAATCCCATTTCTTTTGAAATGGGATATACCACCTTCTGAAGCATTTGTGTTTGATGTATTGGTGCAGGTGGCAACCCTGGTCGCAGTGATAGCTTTCTTTTGGAAGGATTTTTACGTAATTCTACGCGGTGTATTTCGTGGTTTACGGCGCAGGCGACCATTTGAAACTCAACCTGCCCGCATGGGTTGGTATATTTTACTGTCGACGATCCCAGCCGGCATTGCCGGATTGCTGCTCAAGGATGTTGTCGAGATGGCATTCTCAAATCCTATGATGACCGCTGTTGCACTGCTCGCTACTGCGATGCTCTTGGTCATTGCGGAGAGAATTGGCAAACGTCAACGGATCTTAGAAAATATCACCTGGATAGACGCCCTTATCATCGGGATCTATCAAATCCTGGCTTTATTTCCGGGTTTGTCAAGATCGGGGTCAACGATCGCCGGTGGGATGACCCGAGATTTCAACCGGCCAGCAGCAGCTCGATTTTCTTTTCTGATGGCGGTTCCGATCATGCTGGTTGCAGGATTGAGTGCCGTCATTGATTTGTTCAGGATTCCAGATCTGGCCTCTTTATTGCCAGTATTTATCCCTGGTTTTATCGCCGCAGCTGTCGTTGGTTACCTCGCTATCGGGTGGCTGCTCTCCTTTCTAACTCGATATTCCCTCTACTATTTCGCGATTTATTGTGCCATACTGGGTCTGATCGTACTCCTGTTCACTATAAACTAAACGCTGGTTATCGCATGCCTCACCGATTGGCTTGTATTTTTATTTCAGTTGTAACCCTGTGGTTGGCGGCTTGTAACACCCCACCTACCGCCACCATCCCACCCTCTCCCATACCGCTAAGCGTATCATTCTCACCCTACATGGCTCATATTCAAGATGCGCTGCACACCTGCGCCTTGACTCTACCGGAATTGGCTGTCTTCTTTGAGAGAACATCCGGATCAGCCCAAGATTTTGAGGGTCATGATTTAGTCATTTGGTGGGGAGAGAAACCCTCGGTAATGGACTTTGCTTACCCACTCGGGCATGATGAATTGGTGGTGATCGCCAACCCAGAAAACCCAAAGCAGGAGCTTAGCCCTCAAGAGTTAAAAGCTTTGTTTTCTGGACATATAGAAAGGTGGACAGAAATTGGTACTCTCGATCAACAAGTAACCTTGTGGATATTTCCTGAAATTAACCTGTTGAGTAAGCTTTTCAAGCTTGAAGTGTTAGATGAACAGCGCTTCAGCCGTCTGGCGTCAGTAGCACCCTCACCGCAAGCCATGCTGGAAGCGATCGGAAAAACCCCGGGTGCCGTAGGATTCTTGCCGCGCTCCTGGACATCTCCAGATGTATCCATCATCAAAATCGAGCCTGACCTGCAGGAAGCATTACGCAAG
>DATKXE010000574.1:0-2833 GCA_035529195.1 Anaerolineales bacterium | reverse complement strand
GGGGATCGAACCTTTATTCAATTATTAAAGAATTGCCAATCAATTCCCGAAGTACTTAATCTGGTAAATCAAACTGTAAAACTTTCAAGTTCAAGAAATCCTGAAGTCTTGCAGACCCCCAAAAATTAACTTTAAAGTTAGTAAAACACAGAAGCAAATGTGATGAAAAGAATTATCACATTTCATTCTTGAATTTTGTCTATGGATTTTATAAAATTTTATTAAGGTGATTTTTAAATCTTTTATCTTATATATTTTAACCAGCCAAGAAAACAGAAAGGAATAATCTATGGAGAAAAGAAAAAGAGTTAATATTTTAACTGTTTGCGGTGTCGGAAGCGGGAGCAGCCTGATATTGCGAATGTATGTCGAAGATATATTAGAGGAATATGGAATTCGCTATAGGGTTCAGGCTGGCCAGGCAAGTGAAGGGAAAAGCTCAAAAGCGGATATTGTGATGTGCTCCAATGAGTTCCTTAGCGTGACTGAAGGCGCTACTGCCAGAGTTGTACCGATTACCAGCTTCACAGATAAGGATGAACTTCGAAAAAAATTAGGACCTGTATTGAAAGAACTTGGATTCATAGAATGAAAACTGCTTTAATAAAAAATAAGGAGGTGAAATTGGGAAAATAACACACAGAATTTAGATCTTTAATTTGTCGTAAAAAATTTTATGAAATGGAGAGATAATATGGAAATCCTAAGACTAATAATGTCGGATATTGTCGGAACCCCAGCGCTTCTGATTGGTATCATCGCGGCGCTTGGTTTGACACTGCAGAAAAAAACGTTCAGTGAGATTTTAGCAGGTGGCGTAAAAACAGCAGCTGGCTATTTGATTTTCAATGGCGGCGCAGGAGTTGTTGTCGGTGTTCTCGGATTCTTGGGTCCGGCCGTTCAGGCTGCTTTTGGCCTGCAAGCTCCTGTGACAGGTGGTATTCCCTACGATGAATTTCTTGGAACATGGGGCGGGTTTGCTACAGTGGCAGTTGCAGTTGGATTCGTCACAAACTTGCTGCTTGCCAGAATTACACCATTCAAGTATGTATATCTTACTGGCCACTTGATGATCGTTGCTGCAGAGGTTGTTATTGCAGGTTTGATCGCCACCTATCCTGGGATTGACCCGGTTGTGGCAATCATTGTTACAGGCATTGTCATCGGTATTTACTGGACAGTGCAACCTGCGATTATGAATAAATACATGAAAGGCGTTACAGGATCAGAAGATCTTGCGTATGGGCACACCTCGGCCATTGGTTGCTGGCTTGCAGCTTTCCTGGGAAAGTTTGTTGGCAAGCCGGAACAAAGCGCTGAAGATGTTGAATTGCCCGAATCTCTCGAGTTATTTAAAGACACCGTTGTATCACTGTCGTTAGTATTGGGGGTATTCACGGTTATTGTGGCTTTGATTGCCGGTCCAGAAGCAGTTGGGGCTTTCAGCAAAAGTAAAAACTACGTTATCTATGCCCTGCAACAAGGTTTAACTTTCGGCGCTGGCATTTCCATCGTTCTTTACGGTGTGCGCTTGATCATCGGCGAATTGGTCCCGGCTTTCCGCGGTATTTCGATGAAACTGGTTCCTGGTGCAAAGCCAGCACTTGACTGCCCGATCGTCTTCCCTTATGCTCCGACAGCTGTTGTGATCGGCTTCCTTTCAAGTTTCGTTGGATTCCTGGTCAGCATGTTCATTATCGGTGTAGCCGGATGGGGTATTGTGATTCCAAACATGATCCCCATCTTCTTCCCGGGCGCCGCAGCTGGTGTGTATGGAAACAGCACCGGTGGTTGGAAAGGTGCAATACTTGGTGGATTCCTTATGGGCACATTGCTGGCGTTTGGGCAGCTGATTGTCGGTAACGCTCTGGCTACATCGGTGCCATACGAGGCACTCCGAGCTGATCCTGACACGCATGCGCTTCCGCTATTAGGCACAGTTCTTGGCAACCTATTAAAGGCTGTTGGTCTTTAATAATTAATTAACCATTCAGGTAGAGTCTTTATTTCAGGCTCTACCTGAAAGAATCTTTTGGTGATTTAAATGAGTGCAGAAAAATATATTGGCGCGGTAGAAAACCTTATCGAAAAAATCAAAAATAATCAATTGGATAATATTCATCAGGTTGCGAAATTGGTTTCAGAAGCAATCATTAATGAAAAACTTGTTTTTATCTTTGGAGCCGGTCATTCCAGCATCCTTTCGATTGAATGTTTCGCTCGTGCAGGTGGGCTCGCCAATATGCAGCCAATGCTGGACGCAGGCTTGGATTATGGCTCCGGCGCACAACGACAAAGCGGTTTTGAAAGGTTGCCTGGTTATGCCAAGTGCATGGTTAATGATTACGGCATCAGCGCTGGAGATTTGGTCATTATTATTTCCAATTCTGGAAGAAATCCTGTGCCAGTTGAAATGGCGCTTGAAGTAAAGAAATTGGGCGCAACAGTTGTTGCCCTCACTTCCTTGGCGCATTCAAACAGTGTGACATCAAACGATCCATCCGGAAAGAAACTGTTGGAAGTCGCGGATATTGTCATTGATAACGGTTGCCCGCCTGGTGATGCGATGGTTGAACTGCCGAATTTGTTGCCAAGGGTTGGACCAGGCTCAACAGTGGCAGGAGCGGTAATATTAAATGCGATCATAACCCAGGCGGCAAAAAATGTGCTGGATATGGGCATAAAACCGCCAGTAGCTTTTAGTGGAAATCTGCCTGAGGCTAAAGAGTATAATAAAAACTTTCATATGCAGAGAGAAAAATTCACTCGTCAGATGAGGCATAGATGAAATGAGTTCAAATAATAAGAACCCATTATCAAAAATGATATCCAG
>DATKXE010000573.1:0-3341 GCA_035529195.1 Anaerolineales bacterium | reverse complement strand
TCCCACCTAAAGATGTTCAGGTAATCGCCGGTCATGCTTCGTTTAAGACTACAATGGACATCTACGGCCACCTGATGCCCGGTGCGCAGCAAGAAGCGGCCAAGAAAATGGACAAGCTTTTTAATGCGTAGTTAATGCTTACAGAATCAAACTATCTGGATTCATTGGACTTATTGTACTTTTAAATGGGAAAAATCTAACCAAATCCCACCATTTGCACACAATAGTTGTATAAAACTGAAAACCCGCTGCTTGCGGAGCAAAGGGCCGTGCGTTCGAATCGCACCGAGGGCGCCTCAAACACTCCGATGATCATCACCCGGAGTGTTTTTGTTCATTATGAGGCTGATGCCAGAGCTCCGCTGCAGCTATTTTTATGCTAGACTGGTAGCTGAGGAAATGGATAACTATCATGACGATGCCACTGGTAGTAACGAAGGTCAAAGTGCCGCCCGTTCGTGAAAACCGGGTTCTGCGGCCGCGACTTCTGGAACAGTTAAAGGCAGGTTTAGGACGTAAATTGACTTTACTCTCCTCTCCTGCGGGCTTTGGGAAAACCACGCTCTTAAGTGAATTCGCAGTCGAAGGCGACCGCCCTGCAGCCTGGTTTTCGATCGATGAGGAAGATGATGATAGCAATCGATTTTTATCGTACTTGATTGCATCACTGGAGACAATTGACCAGGGTTTTGGGGAATCGATGTACCCATTGCTCCAGACACCCAAGCCAGAACGCATTGAAACTCTGTTAGCCGTCGTTATCAATGAGATCGAAGCTGCATTCCCCCCTTTTGTCCTGATTATCGATGATTACCATCTGATTTCATCACCAGACATTCACCAGGCAATAGCCTTTCTGATCGAGCATCTACCCGAGCAAATGCACATGGTGATAGCCACGCGTGCTGATCCACCATTAGCGCTATCTCGTCTACGGGTGCGTGCGCAGCTGTCTGAAATACGCGAAAACGACCTGCGCTTCAGCAATGCCGAGGCAGCAGAGTTCCTCAACCAGGTGATGGAACTCGACCTTGCCGATGAGCAGCTGGCAGTAATGGAGCGACGAACTGAAGGTTGGGCTGCAGGTTTACAGCTGGCAGCACTTTCGCTGCAGGATCAAGCGGACAAAGAGCGATTTGTCGAGGCTTTTGCTGGAAGCAACCGCTACATCCTGGACTATCTTGGCCAAGAGGTGCTGGACCACCAGGATGGACAGGTTCGAGATTTCCTTTTGCAAACTTCGATTCTCGAGAGATTAAATGCGTCGTTGTGTGAGGCCGTGACCGGAGCATCCAACAGCCAGGAAATTCTTGAATACCTGGAGAGGAATCACCTATTCATTCTTCCCTTGGATCAGGAGCGAACCTGGTATCGCTACCACAGTCTCTTCCAGGATTTTTTGCTTAAATCCCTACAGAGATCACAATCCGATCAAATCGCTGTACTCCATCAGAAAGCGAGTATTTGGTATGAAGGACAGGGATATGTGGATGAAGCGATCGAGCACGCCTTATCTGCTGGTGATCACCAACGGGCGATGGATTTAATCGAGTCGACCGCGGAGTTGAGATTAATGCGCAGCGAAGCAAGTTCAATTATCCGCTGGATAGAAACATTGCCAGAGGAAGTAGTCTTATCAAGACCTACTTTATGCCTGACGGAGGCATGGGCATTGATGCTGCGCGGTAGTCCTTTGGAGAAGGTTGATTCACGACTGAAAGTTGTAGAAAGCGCGCATGTCGCCGATCAGGTACTTGGTTCAGCAGCCGCCTTGCGTGCTTTTCTGTCTTCCATCAAGGGGGATGCGGAGATGAGCCTTGAGCTCTCTCTCCGCGCTCTGCAATTAATACCCGAGGATCATCTGTTCTTGCGCAGCATGGTAGCCGATAATCTGGGCATGGTCTATCTGATGAGGGGCGATTTCGATGCCTCGATAGAAAGCTTCACCCAAGCAGCAGAGATCAGCCGCCAGGCAGGGAATACCATGATCGCGGTTGGGGCGCTGTGCAACATGGCCGGTATATGGATGCTCCAGGGTCAATTGAAGCGCGCCTGGTCAGCAAATGAACAGGCGTTGGAGTTAGCCACCGATAGGCGTGGGCGTCGGCTCCCGGTCGCAGGGAAAGCCTTATTAGGTCTCGGAGAGATTGCGAGGGAATGGAATGATCTCGACGCGGCGACTGGGTATTTGAATGAAGGCTTAGAGTTATTCAGATTGTTTGGGGAGCTCGGTTCTGTTTTGTCCTATGTTACCCTGGCGCGCATCAAAGAAGTCCAGGGGGACTTGGACGCCGCCCAGGAGATCGTCGATCTGGCACGCCAGCTGGCGATCCAATTTGATGCCTCGACGATGGATGACGAGCTGGTTGATGCATATCAGGCGCAGCTGTGGATTGTTCAGGGGAAAAATGAGCAGGTGGATGGTTGGGTTGAATATAAACAATTAAAAAAGCTGGTCACAGAAAATATTGGCCCTTTACGCTTCAATCCGATGTGGGAAATTTACAGCCAAACCCTGGCCAGGGTTTACATTAGCCAGGGAAAATATGATGATGCACTGCGGGTGATCGAACCCATGCTAGAGATAGCGGAAGCAAGTCAGCGGATGAGAAGCGTATTGAGGGTGCACGCTATGCAAGCTGTTATTTACTCTTTAAAAGGGAATACCCAGATTGCCTTGGAGAAACTTGAGAAGGCATTGAATCTTGCCAAAGCAGAGGGCTTCGTACGTACATTCCTGGATGAAGGAAAACCGATGGTTCAATTGCTCTATCAAGCAGCTGCTAGAGGAGTTGTTCCTGATTACGCTGAACACCTCCTGGCTGCGTATGCCTCTTCCAAGCCAGCCGAAGTGTCCATTAGAAGTAAGATGGAGGATCACTTGGTGCTGCTGGAGCCATTGAGCGCACGCGAAAATGAAGTTCTCAAACTGATCGCGGATGGAAAAACAAATCAGGAGATCGCGGTTATGCTGCATATTTCCTTGAGCACGGTAAAAGGTCACATCAGTAATATCTATGGCAAACTATCTGTACACAACCGGACTCAGGCTGTGGCAAGGGCTAATGAATTGGGAATTCTCACTATTAGTTAAGAAGAACCTGTTTTGATAGTGGTTCAGCACAGGGCATTTCCTGTGCTTTTTCTTTTAATCAAGAGATTGTTTGAGGTGGAAATAGTACTCAAACAATACTTTCGGCTGGTTACAACCATACTTCCACTCCTGTATCCTAATATTGGAGGACACATTGAGCAAACTGGAGATTTACGACGAGGAAATAATATTGTGAATGCAGATAACACAAATGTGTTGAAGGGCTCTTCTCATTACCAAATAATCG
>DATKXE010000572.1:0-8453 GCA_035529195.1 Anaerolineales bacterium | reverse complement strand
TCCAGCTTCAATAAAATTGTGATTCCAGCGGTGTGGATTTTACGAACTATCAGCCCTAAGCAATTGGCTGGATCTATTGTTTATAACGGCACCCGTACCGAGTACCAGAACCTAGCATTGTATGTGTTCCCGCAGGCGGCCTCAACCTTCGTGGCATATAGGCGCTGGAAGATTAAACCACTGGAAGACCGCAGCCAGCCAGCCGAGGCAAACCATTAAGGATAATACCCTGCGAAGATTTAACCGGCCGTGATCCAGGGCACTATTTTGGATAATAAGGACTGTCCAATGCTCTGGTTGAGCAATTTTCTTTATGCGGCCAAGGATTTTTTGGTGAGGCCATTTCATTGTCATATCATGCACAGATCATTTGACTTTTACGAAAGTTTTCTATAAACTATATAGAACCAACCTGATGGTTTCGGTGGGGTTCAATGCACTGACTAAGTCCAGGTGTTTGAATTCAGAATTTTGGTCCAGATTATCTAGAGCATAAGGAGGCGGTCATGAATCGGAAATTGCTGTTTGGTTTGTTCGTAGTTGTGATCATGTTTGGTGGGATCGCTGCACGCCCACCACAGGCTGATTACTCAGAAGAAGACGTCCATGGTCACTCCCAGGGAAATCACGAATTGGATTGCACTGTCATCCGACCATGGGATAAATCTTTAGGACCAGGGAGTACCAAATATCCGGTTATCGTATGGGCTAACGGGTGGGGCGGGAATAACGTAGCAGGAGAGAATACTACGGGTTTTTACATAGAGATGCTGAGAGAATGGGCCGTTGATGGACCCTACATCGTCATCGCTGCCAACCAATGGTCTGTCCAGGAAAGTGATGTACTGGCCTGCCTGGAGTGGATTCTCGATGAATATGAGGGCTTGGTCGATCCCACGAAAATTGGTCTTGCGGGTCACAGCCAGGGAGGCGGCGCAGTGGTCAAAGCCGGGGATGGTGAACCGAACGGATTTGATATCACCGCAGTCCTCGCCATGAATCCGTATGGACCAGCCTGGGTGGATGCAGGCAAACAAGACGGTCCCGTGATGGTTCTCACCGGCGCTTATGATGCTGTAACACCGTATAGTTGGACTTATCCAGTCTTCGAGGCGCTGCAAACCAACGGTATAGGTGGCATGTATGCAGTGAACCAAGGCGCAGGACACAATGATCTCGACAAATTCGAACCTGTACCCATGTTGTGGTGGCGATACACCTTGAACGGAAATCGCCGCGCAGGTCGGGAATTGAGGAACATTTTAGGTGCTGACCTATGGATTACTCAATATACTGACGGTATGGATTAATTACGCCTGTTTGATTGAAGGTTGCCAGGGAGAGATAGCAAATTCTGCGTAATACTTTAAAACGCTGAGCTGCACCATAAATAAATAATCAACAGGTAAACCGCTCAATTTCAATTGAGCGGTTTAGACTCCTGGACAAGATAGCTGCCACTTGAGGAAAATGTCCTTACCAGAGTTATGGAACCTTATTTAGTAGTCCGGTCGCTGGACCAAGGAGCGGCAGGCGCCATGGTTAAGTCAGCTAAGGCGAGCAGCACCTGATCGTAATTTACCCGCCAACCAGTGTAATCCCGCCAGGCCTGATCGCGATTCGGTTTTAGGGGAAGGTCCTGACTGGCAAGCTGATCATAAGCCTGATCAAACTCTTGGCGAGTGATGCTGATCGGATCACCCGCATGGGGATTAGGATTGTAAGGCACATTAAAGAAATCAGCGATGTGGCGTAATGCCAGGTATCCAGCTCGCAGGCAGAGATCAGCCTGGAAATCGTGCGAGATGTCCAGGGTTGAAAGCGTTAATGCGGCTGCATCAAGCACAGCACCAGAGGCAGTGATCCAGGAATGTTTGGGTTGGGGGGAGCGGAAAAAAACCAGCATGGATAACGAAGTATGGCTTTCTTGAAGCTCCACAAACCAGTTTTCCCAGGATTGCCAGGTTTCGTGGAGCTGAGTGAGCCCGTGGATGCGGTTAAACCGCAGCAGCATCTCAACTGCGGAAGGTGGATCACCGGCGCGGACTTCCAGGAGCGAGACTGCTGATTCACGCCGCTGGAAAGCTGCATATATGGATGGTAAATAAGCGATCAGCAGGGCTATCAGCAGCAGTCCAATCGTGGCTTCAGAATAAACCAGGCTCAGTTGGATAAAATTCGCAGCGCTAGCAAATCCCAGGGTCAGCAGGGAAGAACCGCTAAGCAGGAAGGCCTCATACCAACCTTCTACCCCCAGACCCCAATACATGCCTGTATAACCAATCGTAACCAATAATAACCAGACTGGGAGCAGGGTCAGAAGGGCAATAGGAGCATAATATGCCATCACTTGATCGCGGTATTGAAAATTGTCAGACCAACGCATTGGGATTTTCAGCACCCCGCGGACTGCAGCGAAAGTAAAGCTGGTGATGCGATCTTGGATCGCCCTCGGCAGTACGAGGGTCCTGATGGCTGAGAACAAGGTGAAGAGGACCAGCAATGTGCCTAGAATAAATGCGAGAATGCGGAGGATCAGTATCATCTTGGTTGTTTCCGGGTAAGCATCGGTTTGCTCCCCAAACAATGTCTGCTTGAAAAGTAATACCAGGGATTATATCAGGCTGGATAATTTTCCTACGCAACCAGGTGTAAAAGAACCTATCTACTTACGATTAAGAAGGCCTGTTGAGAGCAGCCTCACCAGCGGGCGTGATGTTCTTCTGCAAAGCCAATCAAGTTCTTAATTTCAATCTTATCGCCATCATCAGTCTCTATCCATCCCGAATAGCGTCCGAACATCTGGTGAACTTCACTGAAGACCAGCAGCAGGTTGGTACGTGCCAAGCGCTCTTTGAAGGGAATAAAATCGAGCTGCAGGCGACCCTCCGGATCTGTGAATTTCCAAGGGGAGGCATAATTGTGTGCGTCGTAAGAGAACTTGACCGCACCTAATTTGTGGATGTGCCCATCCAAAATGAGATAGTTTTCAGTTGCCTTGGAGGTATCGCCGAAACCTGTTCCCAGATTCAAGCCGATTGTCCTACCATCCGCTAAAAATCCTGATGCGCTGGCCCAATTCCAGAAACTGCTGTAAGCCCACACACCGCGCCCCCAATCCAGCGATCCGAGACTCTCTCTTGGGTTTATTTCTTCCAGAAAATCACCATACTGCAGGAATCCTTCCGCAGGCAGGCAGTTGATCTTATGGTTGTAATAAAAACGTTTCCTACCGATCGGGATCACGATATTCATTGATTCGTGCTCGGGTGGGGAATTTAAAGTGATCTCAGCATTGAGACCGCGTCCCTGGTTGAATTCTGGCCAAGAGACAGAGATCACCCTGAGGTCAGGTTCCCGGTGGAAAGACAAAACGGCGCGGTGATCTTTAAAAGCTGCATCGCCTTTGGTGCTGTTGCGCGGCAGTTTGACACCCCTGCTGAGGGGAATAACCAACCCTTTCTCATGCAGCTCTCCGGTGGAAAAGTTCAGAATGTAAACGAAGATATTTCCCGCATATCCCAGATCGGCGATGGTGGCAGAAAAGAAGTGCTGGGGGGTGAAGAGCGCATAATAATCCCAACGTTTGAGCCGGTAGCTCTGCATGAATCGACCCGGGTAGAAATTTGCGCTTTCGAGATTGCAATCCAGGAGCGGTTGGCGTGCCCACCCGACCTGAGCTAATTTTCCAGAAGGCAGCAGCAGGGGACCGGATTGGGTGATCTCAGTTTGCATTTGGATGATCCTATTGGTTTTTGTCAGTGATCAATATCAAGAACTGCAGCACCCTGGATTTGACCATTACGCAGGTCATTTAAAGCCTGGTTTGCATTTTCCAGGGGATAAGGTGTGACCTCGGTTTTAACCGGGACCTGAGGAGCGATTGACAGGAACTCTTCCCCATCCTGGCGGGTTAAATTTGCGACCGACCGGATTTGCCGCTCATTCCATAACAAGTGATAGGGGAAGGCAGGGATATCGCTCATGTGGATTCCGCCGCTGACCACGGTTCCACCTTTATCGGTGGCACGCAGCGCATCAACAAGCAGTGAACCCAACGGTGCAAAAATCAAGGCTGCGTCCAGTTGTTCTGGTGGTTGTTGCGTTGAATCACCAGCCCAAACCGCTCCCACCCTGCGTGCGAAATCCTGGGCTTGAACATCACCCGGGCGAGTGAAAGCGAAAACCCGCTTACCCTGGTGGATGGCGATCTGGGCGGTGATATGCCCGGCTGCACCAAAGCCATAAATGCCAAGCCGCTCCTTACGTTCTCCAGCGAGGCGGTAAGTTCGGTAACCGATCATCCCGGCACACAACAGGGGTGCTACCTCCAGATCGGTATAATCAGCTGGTAAGGAGAAGCAATAACGCTGGTCAGCAACTGTGTACTCACTGAATCCACCGTTGATCGTGTATCCTGTAAAGAGCGGATCGTCACACAGGTTTTCCTGACCCCGTTGGCAGTACTGGCAGCTGCCATCTGTATACCCAAGCCAAGGTACACCGATGCGCTCTCCAGAGCGGAAACGACGAACATTTTCCCCTTTATCTACCAGCCTGCCTACAATCTGGTGACCCATAATGAGGGGCAGCTGCGGATGATTCAGTTCACCATCTAGGATGTGCAGATCTGTTCGGCAGACACCGCAAGCATGTACCTTGAGCAAGATCTGGTCTGGGCCGGGGCTGGGAAGGGGTACCTCTCGCAAATTTAGAGCTGTCCCCGGTTTTTCCAGCACCATCGCACGCATTGTTTCGGGCAGGTTCATTGAATTGTGTCAGCGAAATCAGGATTTATAACCAATTTGTCTCAAGAAATTCTTGCGCCAGGTGATATCTTCTTCACCTTCGATACCGCGTGGTTTTTGACCGTCAATGACACCCAAAATACCTCGTCCTTGCTCAGTCTCAATCACGACTACCTCGGTTGGGTTGGCTGTGGCGCAGAAAATATGGCATACCTCGGGGATCATTTTTATTGCATTAAGAACATTAATCGGGAAGAAACCATCGCCCAGGAAAAGGATGAAAGAATGACCCGCGGAGATCTCCATGGCGTTTTTCTGAGCCAATTCGATCAGCTGCTCATCAGTCCCTGACCAGCGCACCAGGCATTTGCCAGAAGCTTCGCAAAATGCCAGCCCGAATTTTATCCCCGGTACTGCGCTGACCAGGGTTTCGTGAATATCCTCAACAGATTTAATAAAGTGTGTTTGCCCCAGGATGAAATTAATAGTAACCGGTTTTTCGATTTTTACGGTTGATAGGTTCATGCTCTACACCTCCTCGTCGATGAAATTTAATTATATCTCTATTGCTTAAGCCAGTCCCGCAACTATTTATTAATATCATTGTTTAGAAGGTACGCAGGGTTAATTGCAATACCCTTTATTAAAAAGTATTGAATATCTACTGCCCAAGCGATGTGGGATGTGGTAGTTCGTTGTTTAAAGTGGTAAAGATTATTGTGCAGAATTTTTGCGAACACCTAACACCCCTGCACTTCTGGAGCCGTTAGCAGGCTGTTGATTTCGATTTATAGATTGGAGGGCTTTTTTCGATTTCTATGCAGGGTCATGGATATCATGGCGAAACTTGGCACGAGATTCTACTTCAGCGAGCTTCAAGGAGGCATATTGGCTGGCTGCGCGCATGAGGTGCTGCTGCTCGTCTTTGGGCAGGTTACCCAAACTTTCGAGGTTGACACCTTGGCTGTGGAGATATTCCTGGATGTAATTCCTTTCTAATTTCGATTGCGGGCCCTCACCTGGTTCATGAGTTTCCAGCGGTGCACCCATTTGGCACCTCCACCCTTATCATAGCATAAAGGTGCTTGAGGATTAATAATCTGCTGTTACCAATTTCCACAATTCTTCCCGAAGACGCTAATCTTCGGTGCAAGGATTTGAACTCGGAAATGTATTTAATCCCACAAGTGGAAGGAATCTACAGGGAGAGCAATTAGCCAGCAGGAATGGGAATGTAAGGGGATTATTCGCGTTTTAATTCAGCAATATAGGGTAGCGTGCGGTGCTGGTCAGCGAAATCCAAGCCATAACCAACCACCCATACATCCGGGATATTGAATCCTAAATAGCCAATCGGGATTTTGAGGTTGTCGCGCTCCTTGCGAACCAGCACACAGCTGTTCAAGGAAGCTGGTTTGCGGCCCTTAAGCACCCGGTAGAGGTAATCCAGTGTGTGACCGGTATCGACGATGTCCTCGACGATAATCACGTGCTTATCCTCAATCGGCTCTCGAAGGTCCATCAGGATGCGCACTGCCCCCGATGTGGTTGACTTCCCATAGCTGGAAAGCGCCATGAAGTCAACGGTGTGGGGGATATCTAGGTGCCGGGTGAGATCTGCCAGGAATATGAAAGCACCTTTGAGGATCCCCACGATGTAGAGTGGTTCACCCCCGGCAAAATCTGAGGATATTTGGTGCGCTAATTCTTTCACCCGGGCCTGGATCTGGTCTGTGGAAACCACCACCCGGGATAAATCAGGGTGTAATTGATTCATCTTTGTGCCTCCCTCAATTTGATCATACCATTGTCTCGCACCTCTAGAATATATGATCGAATCTGGATAACATCCTGCTAGGCTGCAACTGGTGCAATCTTGATCCGTTTTCTCTGATTCCTGAGGATGATGGTCCCCAGAACTATGAAATAACCTAAGTAAGCCAGCACTTCGGTAAGTGATGGGTTGCCATTATAGCCAAATAAGGCTTTGAGGATGCCACCGATTTCCGAATTATCACTGAGTATGTAGTTAATATCCCACACGGATCCGATTATCACCGGTATCCAGCCAGCCTCATTCAGCTCGTGGACCCCGTGGGCGACCAATCCAGCGGCAAAGAAGAGCAACAGAATATTAGTTATCTGGAAGAAATGCTTCAGATTCAACCGTCTGGTGGAGGCGAACAGCAGCCATCCTAACAAGATGGCACCTGCCAGCCCCAGGATCGCTCCGATCAGAACAGAAATCGGATCGGAGGCCATGCGAGCAGCGATCAAGAATAGAGCTAATTCAATACCTTCTCGGAAGACAGCCAGGAATGCCAGGATAAACAAGGCTGAACTGCCGCGTTCTAATGTGGTTTGGGCCGTTTTGACTTCCAGATCATGTTGAATTTGACCACCTTGGCGCTGCATCCAAAGGATCATCCAAGTCAGAATCGCGGCGGCCAGGAGCATGGCGAGGCCTTCAAAAATCTCCTCAAATTGCCCCGAAAACTCCATCCCGAGGAAATTTAGGCCCAACCCAAACACAAAACTGAGCGCCACCGCGATCAGTGCTCCCCGCCAGACTACCGGCTTTAATTCTTGTTGGTTGAGCTTGTTCAGCGCACCAATGATGATTCCAATAATCAGCGCTGCTTCGAGGCCTTCACGGAGCGATAATAAGAAACTGGGCAGCATAACGGTAAAGTATCCTTTCGTTCGAGATTAGCAACAAACAATACGATCATCATCACCCTTTCGATGAACTCTTAATGGGTCCATCAGCCATCGTGGTGGGAAGCAATTGGATGGTCTCGGCGATGTCTGCAGCGATTTCTACGAAGCCCTTGTCCACCTCAATCAGGCGAGAATCATGGACCCCGATTGCTCTCAGGGTTATCTCTGAGCCTGAACGCAGTCCTTCTTTCGACAGAAACCGGGCCACGGTCGGCAGGGCATTAATCTGCAGGATTTTGGCTTTCATGCCAACCTCAATCTGATTCAATGTCACCCAATTTAGGATTATCTGATCTCCATTGAACTTGGGAATTGGCTGTCCCCCAGGTCCAATGACGGGATCGTTTAAGTACTTCGAAAGGCGTTGGGCGATATCATCCGGGGTGACGTGCTCCAAATCGCATGCCATTGCATCTGCCTCTTCCAAAGTTACCTTGAGGTGGTCGACGATAAATACTTCCCAAAGCCTTCTGTTTCGCAGTGTTCGAAAAGCAACCGCATTACCTTGTGCGGTCAGCTCAACGCCTTTATAAGGACGGTAATGCAGCAACCCTTCGCTTTCAAGTTTACGCACCATCTGGTTGACCGATACAGGCTGCACAGACATTTTTTGCGCGATGTGCGAAAGGGGGATGGGTTGGGTTTCACCATCTTCGATCGATCTGGCGATCGTGATGAGATACATCTGTTCGCTTTCGCTGATAGATTCAGAATTATGGAGGGACATAAATAAAATCGCCTAAATCTTATGGTAAGCCATAATATATCATGCATAATTCATCTGCGCTATCACCTTTTGTCACAATATCTGGCGACGATCGTCATTTAATACGAATGCAGCAATCGATAAGGATTAGTACTATTTGCCTAACAAATCTGCGCGATTAAAACTCGTTTTTTGCGTCATAATACCTATCGGACCAGATTTATCGATTTATTTAATCGGGTACTTAAGGATCTTCTGTTTTTGGGTGTTATTAGATG
>DATKXE010000571.1:0-12074 GCA_035529195.1 Anaerolineales bacterium | reverse complement strand
TAGAAGTAAAGACCCGCAGCTCACAAACTTTTGGCTTCCCGGAAGAATCAATTACGGCTAGCAAGCAAAATCACCTGATCTCTGCTGCCCTGCACTACCTGCAGGAACATCCCGATCTCGACCAGGATTGGCGGGTCGATGTGATCGCCATCGAGCGCTATAGGAACCGTGATCCGATCATCCACCATTTTGAAAATGCCCTGCATGAATAAAAGCCATATTAGGGGCAGGGGTGCAAGTGATGATCACGATCACATTCCGAATGCGGTGGAGGCGTTCCAATCTCCATTGGTTGTTATCCTTGGGCCAACCGCGGTAGGAAAAACCGAGCTTGCCATCCAGATCGCGCGGCAGCTGAATGGAGAGATCGTATCGGCTGATTCACGCTTGTTATACCGGGGAATGAATATTGGAACTGCCAAGCCAACTCTCGAACAGCGCCAGCAAGTACCACATCACTTAATTGATGTCGCTGAGCCGGATCAAATCTGGAGTCTTACTCTCTTCCAGCGCAGAGCTCGGGAGGCAATCCGCAGTATCCAAACCCGAAACTGCCTGCCCTTGCTAGTTGGCGGTACCGGACAATATATCCGTGCCATCGTCGAGGATTGGCAAATTCCAGAGGTCAAACCCGATTTGCAGCTGCGCAAAGCCCTGGAAACCTGGTCAACAGAGATTGGTAAGGATGGACTGCATGCCCGATTAGCTGTGCTCGATCCAGAGTCGGCTAGGAAGATTGATCCCCGCAATCTTCGCCGCACAATCCGGGCATTGGAAGTGATCCTGCGCAGCGGGAAGAAGTTTTCCGATCAATCTCTGCGAGGAAAATCAACCTATGATTTAGTTCAAATTGGCTTGAGCATTCCGAGAACTGATTTATTTGAACGCATTGACTCCCGCATCGATGATATGTTTGCAAATGGATTTATCAGCGAAGTGCAAGCATTGTTGGCCAGGGGATATGCTCCCGATTTAGCCTCCTTCTCGGCCATTGGCTACAGTGAAGTGATAGATTATCTACTGGGAAAGACCACGCTTGAAGAAGCAGTGACATTGATCAGACGGCGCACACGCTTGTTCGTTCGCCGCCAGGCAAATTGGTTCAAAGAGGATGATCCCAACATTAATTGGTTCAAAGTAGACGATCACCCAATGAAGGAGATCGAGTCTTTGCTGCGTTGTAAACTTCAACTCCATTGACAATTTTTTTGATTATCCCTATACTAGATCTGTAACGGAATCCGGATTGGATTCCCTCGGTCCTGGGTCACTATTCGATAAGGAGGCAAGTTATGAGTGAAAGGCCCTGGCTGAACAATTATGATGCGGGGGTTCCCCATACGATCGATTATCCTGCAATCCCATTGTTCGCACTATTGTCACAGGCAGCTGAAAAATACCCTGATTCAGCATGTACGATATTTAAAGGGGCGCGCATCACGTATAAAGAAATGGAGGTGATTACGGACCAGTTAGCAGCTGGTCTGGCCAGCATAGGAGTCAGCAAAGGCGATCGAGTGGGTATCTTCATGCCCAATACTCCTCAGTTCGTAATGGCATATTTCGCGATACTTAAATTGGGTGCCATCGTTGTAGCCGTGAATCCATTGTATTCCGCTCGAGAAATCGTGCATCAGGCCAATGATGCCGGGTTCGAGGTCATGCTGGTCATGAGCAATTTTTACAACCTGGTGAAAAAGGTTCAACCCGAGACAAAAATCAAGACGCTCGTCGTCACAAACATTAAAGAAACTTTGCCCTCCATTTTAGCCTTTCTCTTCACACTGACAAAAGAGAAGAAAGATGGATTTCGAATCCAGCTAAGTGAAGGTGATCTTATGATGCAGGATTTAATCAATGATCACCAACCAGAGCAGCGCCCGCAAGTCGAGGTCTCGCCCGACGATAACGCCCTATTCCAGTACAGCGGAGGCACAACTGGCATCTCTAAAGCTGCCATCGCAATGCACCGCAATCTGGTTGCCAATGCAATTCAGATGCGGAGCTGGATGGTCGGGGCAATAGATGGTGAAGAGACAGTATTGATGGCAATTCCTCTCTTTCATGTTTACGGAATGGTAGCGGGAATGCTTTTTGGGATCAAGACTGGGGCAGGTTTGGTCATGGTTCCCAATCCGCGTGATTTGAATGATGTCTTGAGCAACGCCCAAAAATACAAAACTACCATCTTCCCAGGGGTACCCACCCTGTATAACGCCCTCAACAACCATCCGGATGTCATTGCTGGGAAATATGATCTGAGTTCAATAAAAGCCTGCATATCCGGCTCAGCACCTTTGATGCGAGAAACCAAGGAAAATTTTGAGGCGTTCACAGGAGGCGTTGTATTCGAAGGCTACGGTCTATCTGAAGCACCCACCGCATCTCACTGCAACCCCCAGCTTGGAGAAAACCGGACCGGATCGATCGGCTTACCACTCCCGGATGTGGAATGCCGCATCGTGAGTCTGGATGATGAAGTCACCGATCTTCCACCCGGTGAAATTGGAGAACTGGTGCTCAAGGGGCCGATGGTGATGAAGGGTTACCACAATATGCCAACCGAAACAGCCAACGCCTTGCGAGATGGATGGCTGCATACAGGTGATATCGCCCGCATGGATGAGGATGGTTATTTCTATATTGTCGATCGCAAGAAAGAATTAATAAAACCCGGCGGGTATCAAGTCTGGCCGCGTGAAGTGGAGGAAGTGATCACCGAGCATCCGAAAGTTCTCGAGGTCGGGGTTGCTGGCATACCTGATCCTTACCGGGGAGAAACTGTAAAAGCGTGGGTGGTTGTTAAACCCGGTGAAACCCTGACTGAGGATGATATTAAAGACTGGTGCCAGGACAAGCTGGCCAGCTATAAAATTCCTACTCAAGTAGAATTCCGGGATGAACTGCCAAAAACGACGATTGGAAAAATCCTGCGTCGAGAATTGGTGCGTGAGCATAAAGAATCTGTTCCAGAAGCTGCTGAATAAACCACCCTAATAACCGTTTACGATTCAGGTGCCTCGCGGATTTCGCTTCAGGATCGCGAGGCACCTGATTTCACAATAGGAGTCATATCCATCCCATCCAAAGCCGCTTTCTTCGACCTCGATGGTACTTTAACCAGTGCCCATGTCTGGCAGGGTATCATGGATTATTTCAGGGTTCACAACTCGCGCCAGTGGACCCACAGGATATACATGACATATCACTTTCCTCTGTATATATTGAGGAAGATTGGGGTGATATCCGATCAGGCATTTCGAAAACCCTGGCCTGCTCATCTCGGCTGGTATTTGCGTGGCTATACCTTGAGTGAAGCAGATCAAATTTGGGATTGGGTGGCAGAAACCAAGGTTAGAAAAACCTGGCGAGCAGATACCTGCCAGATTCTCAACCAGCACCATGAGAAGGGTGAAATGACAGTCCTGGTCTCCGGGACGCCGGTGCCTCTGCTAAAGCGCTTGGCAGAAGACATCCACGCTGATCATGTTGTGGGTACAGAATTGGAAATTAAGGAGGGGATTTTCACCGGACGAAACAGCAGTCCGGCATGTATTGGAGATAACAAAGTAAACCTGATCCGGATTTACATGGAACAAAAAGGGTTCAAGATCGACTATGGGGCTAGTTATGCGTATGCTGATTCTGTTTCGGACCAGTATTTATTAACCATGGTTGGCAACCCAGTCGCCACCTACCCGGATGAGGCATTGAGACAAATTGCCATAGAGCGTGGCTGGCAGATCTTTCCATCTGGGCGATGATGGATTAGGGGAATGATCAATGCCGGGGTCCCTTGTCGCGCTTCAAGTGATCCCAGGTTTGGGATTTCATCTCATTTGAGAAAAAACCTGACTCAAGATAGGACAGGGTAATAACACAATCCAGCAGTCCCCGGACCGGTGTGCACTCCGAGCGCAGGTGAAAGCTCAGCAAAGATAGTTTCCACGGTAGTCAAACGTGCTTCGACCAAATCCTGGATCTTCTCAGCTTCCTCAAGAGCAGCCGCATGGACGTATGCAATTTTGATCTCCCCATTCCGACCCACTACAGATTCAATCTTCTCCACCATCATCTGGTAAGCCCGTTTTCGGCTGCGGGCTGTACCTAGAGACACGATGATCCCATCTTCCATACTGATCAATGGTTTTATATTCAACAAACTTCCAGCCAGATGCTGCGCTCTACCAATCCTGCCGCCCATATAAAGGTATTTCAAAGTATCGGCTGTTTGCAGCATGCGCGTCACTGGTACTAGCTGCGCAACCTTATTAACCACATCTTTTAATGATGCTCCCTGCATGGCCTCCCGAGCGGCTTCAATCACCATCCACCCATGACACATCGAAACATTGAGCGTATCGATTACTTCCACAACCAGATCTGGAAGCACTTCTTTGAGCATTTCCTTGGCTGTTTGGGCTGCCTGGAAGGCTCCACTCCCTTTCGAGGTCATGTGAATACTGGCTATCTGCTGAACCCCTTCTTTCTCGGCCAGCTTCTGGTACATGGCTAGATATTCTCCTGGACCAGGAATGGCGGTATGGGGTAATTCCTCCGCTGTCGGAAGCCAGGTATAGAACTCTGCAGGAGTTATGGATACCATATCGCGCAAGGTCTCTTCGCCGCGGTGGATGTAATAAGGCAGCCAATGGATATTCAATTCATCCATGATAGGTATGGGGATACACGCTGTGCTGTCGGTGACAATTGCGACTTTGGACATCTCACCCTCCTCAAGACTTTGGAAAAGATGACCTAAGAAAGGTCTTGTTGGATTAACCTCATAATCGCCGGGGTGATCCCGGTCAAATCGATCAAATCAGAAGAAAAATCTTGCCTCAGAGCAGGATCACCTATCAGCAGTGCCGGTACCGGACTGGCGGTATGGCGCCGCGTTGCCAGATCTTCCATATTTCCATGATCGGAGGTGATCAAAATCATGCCCTGCTGGTCATTCCAATGATACAGCAAGCCGCCCAAAACTTGATCAAAGGTGTTCAATAAATTTTCCGCGGCTTGCATATCCTGGCTGTGACCGGCATAATCACTTAACCAATACTCGAAAAATGTAAGGTCAAAGCTATCAGATAAGTATGCCATGCGTTCACCCGCTTGATCGGGTGTCAAAATAGGTATATCTGGTAAGTTTAAACGCTCTCGCCAACCTTCGGCGGTAAAATCTGCCGACAAGGCCTGCCCAGAAATCAAATCATCTTGAGTTTTCAGGGGTATTCCAGCACTGGTGACCGCCAAGGGGATTGCAGAATATAAACGCCGACCGGATTGAATGGAGTCAAAATATCCCTGAGGATAAGCATTAATCAATCCAGGTTTATATCCTTGTGATGATAGAGTGCTGAAAATATTTCCATTTCGCAGATATGCCGCGACATCCTTGTTCGGTTTTGGTCCGTAATGATAGCCAATTTCAGCGGACACATTAATGCCTGTTAATAAGGCTGCCTGTCCTGTTGCAGATTGGGGTAAACCATCTACACCCAATTCTGCGTCGAGTGCGAGCAGGGTCGTGCGTGGAGTTTCAAGTTTATTTCCAATACCACCAACTGCAGCGAGTGTGTTCAAAAGCAATTTCTTGCCCCCCAACAATCCTTGCAGGTTGGGCATCTCAACTTTAGCAAAAGGATTTATATCAGGATCATTGCCCCCCAGGCCAACTCCATCTAAAAATATGAAGAGAATTTTCATTCGATCAGTCGTCTGTTGCCAGCTGCATATTTTCGCTGGTTCTTCTCTCGTAGGTTAACCAGATTGAAGGTCGTTCACCACGATCAGTTCCATCAACGCGAGTCAATTGAGTAAAAAACTTTAGAAAAGCCTTCAAATCGGATTCATCCATCCCAGGTCCACTGTCACTTTGACTCCGCATAAAACCATACAATAAATAATAGCTTCCCGGATCGGTCAAACGCGTTAAGTTATCCAGGAAAGCCTGTTTTTCAGCAGTGTTCAAACTGTGAAAACAACCAATATCCAGCACTAAATCAAAGACCCCATGGATATAATCAAGTTTCGTGACATCATTTACAAAGAATTCTGCTGAGACTCCGGCCCGGTGAGCTTTCAGTCTCGCTTGACGAACTGCACGTTTGACATAATCAACTCCGGAAACCTGCCAACCATGTTGTGCGAGGGTGATCACGTTTGTGCCCGTGCCGCAACCCAGATCCAATGCCCGTCCTGGAGGATTATCTTCAATAAACTCCAACAGTTCAGGTGGTGATACCTGAGTATCCCAAGGAGGTTGACGAAAATACAGCAGGTTGAAATAGAGGTGTCTGAGCCAGCTCATTATCTGAAGTATTCTACCTGACAATTAATGATAAACCTCAATTTTTAGCACATTTTCATTGATTCCACATTTAATCTTTGACAATAGCACCGACTTACCTTAAAATCAGGCAGTCAGATAATCAATAGAGGAGACGATCCATTAATGAAAGAATATACGACTGAATTCATCCGCAACATTGCACTAGTTTCCCACAGCAGTGCAGGAAAAACCATGTTGGCGGAAGCTTTTCTGCACTTTTCGGGAGCCACAACTCGCTTAGGGAGGATCGAGGACGGGACATCGATCAGCGACTTTGAGGAAGAAGAAATTCGCCGGGGGATTTCATTATCAACCGGAATCATCCCGGTTGAGTACAAGGATCATAAGTTGAATTTCCTGGACACACCAGGCTACAATGATTTCATCGGTGAGATGATCTCCGCATTAAGGGTTTCCGATGGTGCTGTGGTGCTGGTTGATTCCGTGGCAGGCACAGAGGTGGGGACTGAGCTGGCCTGGAATTATTGCGACCAATTCAATATCCCGCGCTTTGTCTTGATCAACAAAATGGACCGGGATACCGCTGACTTCCGAAAAGCGCTTGGTTCTGTTCAAGAACTTTCTGATGTACGGCTGCTCCCCATCCAGCTTCCTTGGGGTGAGAAGCGGGATTTCCAGGGTGTTATTGATTTGTTATCGATGAAAGCTTATTCAGGTGCGGGGACTTCCGCCGTTGAAATCCCAGCCGAATTCCAAGACGAGGCTGAAGCTGCTCATAACGATTTGATCGAGGCTGCTGCAGAGGGGGAAGACGAATTACTGATGAAGTATTTGGAAGGGGAGCCTTTGGACGCCACGGAGATTATTCGCGGTCTGGCCGGAGTATTCCATTCTGGTGCCTATGTACCTGTTTTTGTTGGCTCAGGAACCGCGGAAATCGGAATCGCACCCCTTTTAGAGGCCATCATCGCTTTGATGCCCTCACCTGCTGGTGCTCCACCTGTTACAGCATCCAGCAAGACTGGCGATGTGGAACTTTCAGCCAGCGACTCAGGTCCCCTGGCTATATACGCCTGGAAAACGACTGCCGATCCATTTGTGGGTAAGATCACCTATCTTCGGGTTTATTCTGGCTTGCTCACAACGGATACCCGCGTTTGGAATCAGGGCAAAGAAATCGAGGAAAGAATCGGTAATCTTAATCTTATGAGGGGGAAAGAAGCTATTCCTGTTAAAACCGTCCACGCAGGGGATATCGCTTCAGTTCCAAAATTAACCGCTACCTCTACTGGTGATACACTTTGCGATCGAGCCCAACGCTTAGAGCTCCCCAGGCCTGAATACCCGCATGCACTTTTCCGGGTGTCGCTTTCTCCGAAAACACAATCCGATTCAGCCAAGATCAGTCCCACCCTCACCCGTCTCTGTGATGAAGATATGACTCTCTCATGGTACCAGGAGCCAAGCACCAACCAGACCATTCTGCAGGGCATGGGGGGGCAACACATTGATGTCGCTATCCGCAAAGCTGAAAATAAATTCCAAACTGGCCTCAAAGTGGATGAACCCAGGGTTCCCTATCGCGAAACGATCACCAGACTGGGCGATGGCCAATACCGGCACAAGAAACAAACCGGTGGCGCTGGGCAATTCGCTGAAGTGTTCTTGCGCGTGGAACCCTTGGCAGATGAGAATTTCGAATTTGTCAACAAAGTTTTCGGTGGAGCAATTTCCCATAATTTCATGCCAGCCATTGAGAAGGGTGTTAAAGTCGTCATGCAAACGGGTGTCATCGCCAATTTCCCTGTTGAAAAGGTGCGGGTTGAAGTGTATGACGGAAAAGAACACCCTGTTGACTCGAAACCAGTGGCATTTGAAATCGCCGGAAGAGAGGCTTTCAAATTAGCAGTGAAAGATGCCGCTCCGGTACTGCTTGAACCGATCATGGAAGCAGTGATTACCGTCCCAGAGGCCAATATGGGCGATATCATGGGGGATTTGAACACCCGTCGAGCTCGGGTCCAGGGAATGGATACCGATAAAGGACGTTCGATAATAACAGCCCAGGTCCCCCTTGCGGAAATGCAGCGCTATACCACGGACTTACGATCGATGACTGGTGGACGGGGAGTTTACACCTTGGAGTTTGCATTTTATGAAACCGTTCCTGCCCATATCGCCCAGGAAGTGATCGATGCCCGGCAAAAAGAACTCGACGCTCAAAGAGATGAGTGAGATGGCTTAGACCGAAAACCCAAAGTTATCAGGATACCCCGCTTCAAGCCGCGGGGGCTTCGCTTATTTTCGGTTCTGCTAACTTAAAGCGCAGGAAGACCAGCGGAGCCAACGCTGAAATCCATATTCCAATCACGGCGTACAATATATAGCTAAGCACATAACCAGGAATGTTACCTTGATCAGGTAGGATTGATCCCAATCCGAACCATAAAATCGCCACACCAACAACACCAACCAGGTAACGTAGCACTCTTCGACCCCATCTCCCCTGAGCGTTGAACCCTCCCCTGGTTGAGAGCCAAAGAGCACCAGCGGATAACCCAAAGAAGACACCACTGGTGAGCAGCAACCCGGAGAACCTAAAAGGATTGAGGGGTTCTTCTTCTGGAAATGCGAGGCGGGCATTCTCTAACCAGGCAATAGGTATCTGCCAACCACTGGCGATAGAGCGGAGCAATAAACCGACGATAAGGATTGAGATCGAAATAGCGAACAGTACAAAAACAGCCAATGGCAGGGATTGTTCTGAGAACCAGGCTGTGACTGGTTTCTCAAAACGTAAGAATATCCAAACCAGGAAAAACCCGATTAACCAACCCAAGAGTACATCCTGAGGGAAATGGACTGCTAAATAAAGACGGGAGATACCAATCAAGAATATCAACAAGATAGAAAGTACCCAAACCCACCTGCGTTTCAGTGTGGCAGCCAGTAATCCAAAGACCGCGGCAGAATTTTGAGCATGTGCGGAAGGCATCCCAAAGGAAGACTCAAATGCATAACCCTCAACCTGGCTGCTGACCCAAAAGGGACGTCCAGTGTGTAAGCCTACCTTCAGATAATAATTAAACGTATCACTGAACAGCAGGATGACACCGATGCGAATACCTAATGCAGTATCGATGCTCCAATACAAAAACGGCATGATTAGCAAGTAAAATTCTGCGCTGCCAATGAAAGAAAATACCTTCATCGGTACCAATATCCACTCCCCCAAATTTTGAACCATTAGGACAACGCTGATACCCAGCTCATAGAGGTAATTCATTACTGCCACCCTCCTTTCAATGAGAAGAAAAAGTCAATAACCAGCGAAATTTATTGGTTAACAATTAGTTCTACAGTCCACCTGATTCCTGGTTTGAAGTTTGAGAGTCATTTGGTATTGGTGATTAGTCATAGTCTCCAGGTTTCGGGGAAAAACGACCGCTCAATAAAATCGAAATGATGATTAATCCAAGTGCGATGGCATACATTAAGACCGGATTCTGGGTATAGAGCAATCCGGCTATTATGGGAGCCAGGATGATTGCTGCCCCCGCTACCGTTTCTGAAACACCATATGCTAATCCCATTTTCGCGGATGGCACCAGTTCACGAACTTGTGCCATGCCAAGACCCCGGGCTGTTTTGTATCCACCTAACATAAAGAATCCCAACAGATACCAGGCGTAACCGCTTGCCCGCCATAAGATCAGCGTAAAGATTGCCACACCTGCCTGGCCGAGAATAAAACCTCTTAGAGCAGGCATCGAACCCAGTATTAGGTTTAACACCACTACCCCAATACTGGATACAGAAAACAATAATCCGATCTGGCTTAGATCATATCCAGCCTGGTTTGAGAGGTAGTTGGGTGTTAATGGTTGGGAGATGTACATTGCAAAGATAGCGAGAAAAATAACCCCCATATACACTAAGTAACGCGAGGAGAAGAACCAGCGCTTGCCTCCTTCAATGTTTGTAATTCGTTCAACCGGTTGGGGACGAATGAACGAGATTATGATTAGTGAAATAATAAAAACCACTCCAGCTGCGAAATAGGATTGTCGTAAACCAAATCTATCTCCAATTTGCCCACCTACAATAGGACCGATAACCGCGCCAAAATTAAATCCAGCAGACATCAGTGTGATCGCACGACCGACGGATAGATTTCCCCGAGCTGCCGTTATGTAGCTCTGCAATGGCGACATCACAAACATTGTCATTCCATAAATAAATAGCCCAATCGTGAAAATAGGTAATGTGTTTGAAAAAGCCATCATCCATGTAGCGGCAGTGCCGGTGCACCAGGCAGCCATAATCAGGGGTTTGCGTCCGATGCGATCGGCGAGATAGCCGGCTGGGATATGTGAAATCGTCATAGCCATACCGAATACCCCCAGGATGGTCCCGATTAAGATCGGATCGGCTCCTAATTCTTCGAGGTACAGAGGTTGAAAGAAAAAGAAAAGCCCTTCCCCAATACCCCATGCAAACATGGCAATACCCAAAAAAATCAAATCACGTTTCATATTCGGAAACTTCAATTTCCCAGCAGGATTGATTCATATTAATTGTATAAAACCTTGCCTGATACAAGCGGTGTTATGCTGATTATTGATAGGCAAACAAGAATATTTGTTAAATTAAATGTTGATCAAAATTGGAGGATGTTTAATTCTCGTGGTAAGTCGCTGAAGATGTGCAATCCCTGTTCGGTGATTACAACATCATCTTCGATACGCACTCCCCCGCGTCCTGGTATATAAATCCCTGGTTCGATGGTAAAGGTCATCCCGGATTCTAATGGCAGGGGATTCCCATCCCTGATATATGGCTCTTCATGCGTTTCCAACCCCAGGCCATGTCCAGTTCGATGGATAAAATACTGCCCATAACCCTTTTCTTCGATCACCTTACGAGCAGCCTGGTCAATTTCTTGAGCGGCAACACCCGGTCCTGCAATATCCTGAGCTGCGGTATTCGCCTGGTGAACGGTTTGAGCTACCATCTTCATTTCATCTTCAGGCTCGCCTATAGCAAAGGTGCGGGTCAGGTCGGAAAAATATCCGCCGACATTGGCACCCCAATCGATAATCAACAAATCACCGATTTGCAAGCGGCGATTGCCCGGAAAGGCGTGGGGATTAGCGCTGTTAGGTCCTGAGGCAACGATTGGCGTAAAAGGAATCTCTGAATCCGAACCATGACGTAATAATTGAACAGTGATCTCAGCTGCCAGCTCTCTTTCGGTGATACCAGGCTGGATCTCAGGCAGTGCCGCTTGCAGAGCAATTTGAGCAATATAAACAGCTTTCTGCATGGCATCTATTTCAGCATCGTCTTTCCGAACGCGTATTTCCGCCAAGCAAGAATCCCCGGGCACGAATCTGGTCTCCAATTCTGTAGAATCCAGGAAATTGAGTTCTAGCACCCGCATCTGGCGGGGTTCTATACCGACTTGCCTTCCCGGCAATTGGGCTGCCAACAGCGCCTTCCGGAACACATTCAACCATGTCTCAGGGTCTTCTCCATAGGTATACTCCTGGAAGGAGTAGGATAGCTGCCCCAATTTGCCAGCCTCCAGCTCGGGCAGAACGAACACAGGAGGATTATCCATGGTAAATAATCCCACGACGGGTCTTTCACTCAGGTGGAAATGAAGCCCACTCAGGTATGTCAAACTGGGTCCTGCGTTGAGGGCCATCCCCTGCAAACCAGCAGTTTTCATTGCTGTTGCCACCCGATTCTGGCGTTCCAGATAGTTCACCTTATT
>DATKXE010000570.1:0-7329 GCA_035529195.1 Anaerolineales bacterium | reverse complement strand
TCAACGGTAAGGCTAAGCTGTCCCAGATTCACGGGCACTTGATCAGCTGTGGCTTCCAATCCACCTCCCCCTTGCCCCTCGAACACTGGAACGGGTACCCCACCAAATTCATTAATCGACTGGATTTCCCCCAAAGCAACTCCTGCTGCTTGCGCTAATTCCTCAGCCTTAACTTGGGCATTTTCAACAGCCAATTTTCGGGCTTGTGAAAGGGCGTGAGTTTTATCCGCAACATCAAATTGGATCCCGAAGATTGAGTTCGCACCCGCTTCCACCACTGAACCCATGAGCGCACCTAAAGCGCTCAAATCACGTACTGTAACAAATACTGTATTATCCACAACATAGATGGTGCCAACTTGATTACCGCTTTCATCGAGGCGTTGTTCGGGGTAGATATTGAAGTTTGAAGTTTTTATATCTTCTTCTTCAACTCCTATCTCTAAAAGCACATCCGTGACTTCTATTACCTGAGCATTGTTGCCATCGACAGCCCGGGTAGCGCTCTCGTCTTCATTATGGACCCCAATTGATATGGTTGCTATATCTGGTATCAGGTAAACTTTACCAATCCCAGAAACAGCGATATTGCGGGGTGGAGGTGTGCTCGAAGGCGCGGGTTGGGTTGGGCTGTTTCCGCAGGCACTAAATATAAAGGCAATGAAAACCACCCCTATTAGGAGAGCCAGTTTTTTGGTTGGCATATTATCTTTCCAGTTAGCACTCGTCAGCAGATAAATAAAAACAGATATCCAGTGAACAATCTAATAGCGATCCATCCCAGGATAATGACAATAATATTAGTTAACAGGTTCACATCTTTCAGAGCTTAGAATAAAAAGTACGAGATGGGAGCTGAGGGTATAATAACCCATATATCTCACACCCTGAGGGAGCATAAAATTCTAATTCTCGCAAAGATCAAGGTATACAAATAATATCATGGAGCAAACATTAAAAGTTGTTATCCCTATGGCTGGTCTGGGTACCAGATTAAGGCCGCATACCTGGAGCAAACCAAAACAACTGGTAAGCGTGGCTGGAAAACCAGTGCTTGATCATGTCTTGGATATGCTTTCCACTCTTTCCGACCCGGAAAATGTGGAACTAATCAATATCGTTGGCTACCTTGGCGATCAAATTGAAGACCACATTAACAAATGCTATCCAAATGTCAAGTCTCATTTTGTGGTCCAAGAAGACCCGCGCGGACAATCGCATGCCATCTATCTCGCACGCCAGTTTTTAACTGGTCCAATGATGGTGGTCTTCGCGGATACATTGATTGAAACCGATCTATCAGATTTATCGAATGAGGAAAATGATGCCATCGCCTGGGTAAAACCCGTCCCAGACCCCCGCCGTTTTGGAGTGGCTGTCCTCGACCAGAACCAGATGGTGACCCGATTAATTGAGAAACCAAAAGAGATTGATAACAATTTAGTTGTGGTTGGTTTTTACTACTTCCGTTCTGCAGAAGACCTGATTTCTGCGATCGAGCAACAAATGAAGCGTGATGTGCAATTGAAGGGAGAATATTTCTTGGCGGACGCGATCAATATAATGCTTGAAGGCGGTCTCAAAATGCGCCCCGAGAAAATCGATGTGTGGTTGGATGCAGGAACCCCAGAGGCATTGCTTGAAACCAATCGCTACCTTCTGGAAAATGGTCACAGCAACAACCAAGAGATGGCAGACCACCGTGGTGTGGTCATCAACTCACCGGTCTTCGTGCACCCAACAGCTGAACTTGAGAATTGTGTGATCGGACCTTTTGCATCAATTGGCGCAGGGGTTCGAGTGAGCAGCAGTGTCGTGCGCGATTCAATCCTTGAAGACGAGGCCCAGGTATGCAACGTGATCCTGGAAAGTTCCTTGATCGGCCGTGGTTCACAGATTAAGAGGAGTGCGGGGTCGGTCAACACAGGGGATAACACCATTGTTTCCCTGTAATGTCGAATGCTTTTCGAGTGTGAAGTATGGCGAACGACCAACTGCGGTAGTCTTCGAACACGGACGCCTCGAAATTACGGGTATCATAAAGAGCTGGCGTACCCCTACCGGATCTGTTTTTCAAGTACTGACAATAAACAACCTGTCATTCGAATTAACCTATAACGAACACTCCGATCAATGGAGTTATAGAACAATTTAATGGAATTCGAGCCCATAATAGGATTAGAAGTTCACGCGGAACTGGAGACAAAATCTAAAATGTTTTGCTCCTGTCCGGTTGTTGATCCCACCTTGTCAGATCCAAATATCGCTGTTTGCCCAATTTGCACTGGCATGCCGGGCGTCCTGCCAGTAGTTAACCAGCGTGCAGTTGAATATGCTTTGCGTGTTGCCCTGGCATTGCAATGCGAGATCTCACCAGTGAGTGTCTTCGCCCGGAAGAACTACTTCTATCCCGATCTCCCCAAAGGCTATCAGATATCCCAGTATGAATACCCACTTGCACGCAGGGGTTATCTAGCAATACAAACTCCTGAAGGGGAGCGAAAAATCCGCATCCGCCGCGTTCATCTCGAAGAGGATACAGGGAAGCTCACCCACATTCACCAGGAGGAGGACATTTATTCGCTGGTAGATCTCAATCGCGCCGGGGTACCATTGCTGGAAATTGTGTCTGAACCAGATTTACGGTCAGCGGAAGAAGTGCGTACATTTGCTACCAGCCTGAGATCAATACTCCGCTACCTGAAGGTCAATTCTGGTGACTTGGAGAAAGGCGTCCTGCGGGTCGAACCAAACATCTCTGTCCGTCCCCGGGGGTTGAATGAGATGGGCACTCGGGTGGAAGTAAAAAATCTCAACAGTTTCCGTGCCCTGGAGCGCAGCATAGCGTATGAAATTGAGCGCCAAATCAGCGAGCTCCGGGGTGGAAAATCGATCGCTCAGCAAACAGTTGGTTGGGATGAAAACTTGGGGGTAACAGTCCTGCAACGCACGAAAGAGGAAGAAGACGATTACCGCTACTTTCCCGAACCAGATCTGCCTCCTTTGGTGATCGATCCTGGGTGGATTGAAAGCATCCAGGCCGCGCTGCCAGAATTACCTATTGTAAAGCGGCACCGTTTCATCCAGGTTTACCAGCTGAGCGATTATGATGCTGGTGTATTGGTTGCCGAGCAAGATGTGGCAGATTATTTTGAACAGGTAATTGCGTCTATTGCTGACCAACACTCGGCAGAGATCAGCCCAAAAATGGCTGCAAACTGGATCATTGGGGAGCTATTTGGTCTGCTCAACCAGGAAAATTTATCCATTGAGCAAACCCGTGTCACACCACAAGGATTAGCAAATCTGCTCCTGCTGGTTTCTCAAGGAGATATCAACCAGAAAACCGCCAAAACAGTCCTGGCAGAAATGTTCCGAAGTGGAAGACCAGCGAATAAAATCGTAGCAGAGCAGGGATTAACCCAGATTTCAGATGGCGCTTTCATCACCGAGCTTGTAGATCGGGTCTTAAGCACCAATCCGGAACAAGTCGAAGAGTATGTGCGAGGAAAAGATAGTATCGCCCGTTGGCTGTTCGGACAGGTGATGCGGATGGCAGAAGGTCGGGCAAACCCAAAAATTCTAGAGAAGGAATTAGACCGCCAACTGGCGGCACAGCGCCATTCCGGCAGAAAATAGCGCATAATAATTACGTGTCTTTTATCACTTGACGACCTGCAGAGCGTCTGCTATGGTTTAACTTAAGCAATCAGGGATAATAGGATACTGCCTTGTGCAACCAAACCTACATTCCCCACTCCAGAAATGGAGATTTCAGCGGGCACCATACCGAGGTGCCCGTTTATATTTTCACTGAAATCAGTTAACCAGGAGAGAACATTTATGACCGAAACAATCAACGCATTCACAATGGCACAGAGCCAGTTTGATCAAGTAGCCAAAATGCTCAACTTGGACCCGCAAATCTCGGAAATGTTGCGCTGGCCTATGCGTGAATACAAATTCATGATCCCGGTAAACATGGATGATGGCGCAATGCGCGTCTTTTTCGGCTACCGGATCCAGCATAACGATGCACGTGGCCCCTGTAAAGGGGGTATCCGGTTCCACCCTTCCGAGACTCTCGATACAGTACGTGCTTTAGCAATGTGGATGACCTGGAAAACTGCGGTAGCAGATATTCCCTTGGGAGGAGGAAAAGGAGGAGTAGCAGTTGATACAGCCTCCTTGTCCGTCAGCGAACAAGAAAAATTAGTGCGTGGATGGATTGATCGAATTTGGCAAAATATCGGTCCACGTAAAGATGTCCCGGCTCCTGATGTGGGTACCAACCCCCGAATGATGGGTTGGATGATGGATGAATACTCAAAGCTGGTCGGGCAGTACACACCTGGGGTGATCACCGGTAAACCGGTCGGCGGTGGTGGTTCTCTGGGGAGGACAGAAGCCACCGGATATGGTTTGATTTACACCGTGCGCGAGGCAATGAAGCACCTGGGGATAGATCCAACCAAATCAGTGGCAGCTATTCAAGGTTTTGGCAATGTATCCCAGTACTCTGCAATTGGCTTTAGAGAGATTTTGGGTGGTAAGGTTGCGTGTGTCTCTTGCTGGGATCACAAGGAACGTTCTCCATTCACCGTCAGCCATCCAGATGGTATCGATCCCCGATTCTTACAGAGTATTACAGACACCTATGGCTCGATAGACAAGGAAAAGGCGCACAATGCAGGTTATGTTATCGAGGATGGCGATGCCTGGATTACCAAAGAAGCTGATGTACTCATCCCGGGTGCATTGGAAGGTCAAATCAATGCTGAATCCGTCACTCGCATCAGCGATCGGGTCAAGCTGGTAGCTGAAGGCGCAAATGGTCCAACAACTCCAGAAGCAGATGAAGTCCTCAAACGAAATGACATCTTCGTTATTCCCGATTTCCTGTGTAACGCGGGAGGTGTTACAGTATCGTATTTTGAGAGTGTTCAGAACGACATGAACTACTACTGGACCCGTGATGAAGTACTTTCCCGCTTAGATACGACCATCACCAAGGCTTTTAGCAGTGTGGTGGAGATGGCCGAAAGCGAAAAGGTTTTCATGCGTGATGCCGCCTATATGGTTGCGATCGCAAAGGTAGTTAAAGCCATGGAGCTGCGCGGATGGGTGTAAAAAAGATTTTTCGCTGATAATTTTGGGTCTGTCCAGGAGTAAATTATTGGGCAGACCCAATTAATTTAAGGAACTCCGAAAGATTTTGATCAATCCAATAATCAGGTCTAACCTGGCCCTGGTTTTCAAAAGAGTAAGGGGGTATACGATAGTACCGGGGTAATGATTCGTGATACAATGCCCTTCACCGAAATATGGAACTGGATAGCCAGTTGCCTGGAAACGCCTTTGTAATTACTTATCGGATCAGATTTAGTGGGAATTTATCGATTTCCCAGGTTTAATCTGTGCAGTGCATAATAGTTAAGATTTGATAAGAAGGGCGAAAAGTTGTAACAAATTCAAACAAAAAGCGTTATATAGGATAGGAATCATGCTTCAATGGCATGATATCGATGACGATCAACTAATTAAATTCGCGAAGGACGGTGAAGCGGAAGCGTTTGGCGAGCTTTACGAAAGGCATGTTAACGCAGTTTACCGCTTTCTCTACGCTCGTCTCGATAACAGCATGGACGCAGAAGACTTTTCAGAAGAAGTCTTCTTACGCGCGTGGAATTCTTTGCCCAGTTATCACGAACGTGGTGTACCCTTCCTTGCATTTTTGTTGATCATCGCTCGGAACGTACTCATCGATCACTATCGAAGGAATGGAAGGTCACCGCAACAGGTGACCATCGAGGATATTCAATTACAAGATACCAATCCAGAACCCAGTGAGGTATCCGCCAGGAATCTGAAGCATGCTGAGATTCGACAGGCGATAACCCTGTTGAGGGATGATTATCAAGAAGTATTAGTACTGCGCTTCTTAAACGATTTATCCCCAAATGAAACTGCCCAGGTGATGAATCGCTCTACTGGTGCAGTCCGGGTTCTACAACACAGAGCCATTGTAGCGTTACGAAAGACAATGGAAGCAGAATATGAACAGAGAGTTTGATGAGGCTTTGCAGTCCTGCCTCGATTTGATGCGGGGCGGACAAGAAACGATTGACTCGGTCGTTGCTCGCTATCCGGAGTATGCCGAGGAATTACGAGCGCAGCTCGAGATAGCAACCTGGCTAACCTCTGCCAGCAGCGCTCTCGATCCGCGCCCAGGTTTCGTCTCTGCATCGCGCCACAGGTTGGTTTCGCGCATCCAACAGGAAAGCCGACCCACAATCGTTGCACCCCTCACCTGGGGCGAGCGCTTACAGCAATACTTTTCCGCCCAGAAACTTGCTCCTGTGGCGTTTGTATTTGTCTTAATGTTAGCTCTTTTTGTGAGCGGTACAGTGGTATCGGCTTCGAAAAAAGCCCGGCGCGGGGATGATTTATACTCGGTCAAACGGACTCTTGAACAGATTGCACTTGCTGCCTCGCTGGATGATAAGGGCGATGCCAAACTATCAATCCAAATGGTAGAAAATCGGTTAACCGAAGCCCAGACTTTAATTAGTGAGCAGAGTTACGAAGAGGTTGCCGAAACAATCCAGGATTCCACAGATCAAATCACCAAGACTCTTGAGATCATCCAAACCGTGGGCGAAGAAGACCGCTTCTTAGCCGCTGATCTGGCTTCCCAGCTGGATGGCATCTTGGCAGAGCAAAAAACCATCCTCTCAGTACTGTCTCAAAATGCACCAGATACTATCAGTGCTAATGTCTACCGGGTGTGGTTTGCATCGGAAGTGGTTAAGCTCACTGTGAAAAACATAGCCGGTATTGTGCCTCCACCCCCGGCTCCACCTCCCACAGCTGTACCAACAGTAGCTCCAACCAGCACACCCAGACCAAGACCAACGCTGGCGCCAACCCAACCACCCGCGCCGACGCCAACCAAGACCAGAAAACCACCGACAGCGGTACCGCCAACCAATACACCACTGCCGACGAACACTCCTGTTCCACCGACCGATACACCTGTGCCGACCAACACGCCGGTTCCACCAACCAGTACACCGCTGCCGACCAACACACCGCTGCCGACAAATACTCCAACTGATCCTCCAGCCCCCACATCTACCCCGGTGACAGTTTTGGATACCACAGCAACCCCATCATCCCCGTAGTGGAGGCAGTGAGCAGACCAGGATAACAATTGAAATATCAGGAATTTATAATTCCTCCTCCGCATACTCGACCTGCCTGATTGTCCCCCAAAAAGGCAGGTCATTTTTTGTCCAGCTGTAAACCTTGGTGGGACAGCTCGCCCGG
>DATKXE010000569.1:0-6748 GCA_035529195.1 Anaerolineales bacterium | reverse complement strand
TTGTCTGGGTGCCCTGGCCAGCGGCTTCTCCTTGCTGGTCTGCCTGCTGTTCTTCTTTGGACCGCCGATCCTTTTCGATCTCCTCGATTCCCCCGCCGTCATTGGCCGCCTGATCGGTATTGTATTGGGAAGCGCGGTGAGCCTGTGCCTGATGCTTATCCCCCTGTGGCTCGTTCGTCAGCGCATCCCGCGCCTTGCCGAATAACCCCCATTTCCCGCTCTAATTCCTGTTTTACCCTTCCCATCCGGTTCCCCAGTCCAGATCTGCATAGGGTCAAGCGACATAAATTCGCCTAATTGACTGCCCTATCAGGCAGCCCGATCAGTTGCCATAGCAATAATTGAAGATGGTTACGGTTCCATCCAGCGCAATTTTTGGTTCCCTGATGAATAGAACACCCACTGAAAGCAATTCATTATAATCTCGCCAGAAGTAATCCATGCTCTAGTAGAGAATTACCGGTCCCCGGTTTGGCGTTAGCCGTGCCCATTGATCTTGCCCACCCGAAGAAAAAGTTCAAGGCAATCCTTGACCAATTACGCTGCTGGTAGCCAGACCGTAAAAGTGGTGCCGGTACCGGTTTGATTATGCACTTCGATCTTCCCGCCATAAACCTCTGCAATCGATTTAGCGATCGCCAACCCCAACCCGCTGCCTGATATCTGCTCACTGTCTTCATCCACTTCCCGGCTTCGCGCTTTATCCATACGGTAAAAACGGTTAAAGATATACGGCAGATGCTCCTCAGGGATACCTGGACCATTGTCGGTGATGCGAACCAGGTTCCAATGCTGGTCACCTGACACCTGACTGGCGGATTCTACCAGCACCAAGGCATCGTTTCTTTGGGTGTATTTAATCGCGTTTTCCACCAGGTTGGTCAATAGCTGCCCCAAATAGACACGGTCTGCCCGGACATAACATTCCACCAGAGCTCCGGTCTTCAGCGCTACGCCTCTGGCTTGAGCAAGGGGATTAAGTCGCTCGGTTACTTCCAACACAACATCGCTGAGATCGAGCCTTTCAGCGCGCACAGCAATCTGCCCAGCATCCATGCGTGCCAGCAGCAGCAGCTCATTCACCAGGCTGCTCATCCACTCGTTTTCAGATTGGATCAGGCGCAGCACCTTTTCATATTCCTTCGGTGTGCGATACTTCTCCAGGGCGCGGTTTGATTCAAGCTCGATGATCGCCAGAGGCGATCGCAACTCGTGGCTGGCATCAGCGGTAAACTGCCGCTGGCGCTCGAAGGCTGCCTGCAGGCGATCCAACATCTGGTCAAAGGTATCTGCTAATTCGCCCAACTCATCATCCCGGTGCAGGTTCAACCGCTGACTCAGGTCGCTTTCGCTAATCCGGCGCGCAGTGTGCACAATGGCCTGCACAGGCTTCATCGCCCGGTCCGCTAACCAGTACCCACCTCCAAAGGCAATCAGCAAAATGAGCACCGAGCTAAGCACCAGGGAAAAAGACAGCCGCACCAGCTGGTTTTCTGGATCCACAGGGCTGGCAAGCAGGAGATATCCATCCCACCCTTCTTCGCTACGCAAAGGGCTGACCTCAAAGAGATATACCTTCCGTCCTTCATTTCCCTGGATATCTTGTTCTGGTAAAGTGATAGCCAGGGGCTCTCTGCTTCTCGGAGATTCATTCCAGGTGTTAATCAAAGCCTTCAGTACATCGGTTTGCAATGTGCCTTGCTGCAGCACTACATTTCCTTCCAAACCAACCAGTGCCAGCACCGCGTTTTCAGGCAGCAAAGGTAGATCGATTTGAGGACTAAGGTTCGAGCGACCTTCACTATCCTCCTCGTATGAGTGTAGCAGGTCGCTGTAATAGGCAGCCAACTGTGCTGATTGTGTTGCCAGGCGATTCACTGTTTCTGAACGTATGATTTGTGCCTGGCGGGTGTAGATGAACACCGAAAATCCGCCCAGGATCAGCGCCAGGATGGCGACGAACAGCAGGGTTAGCCGGAAGCGAAAGCTGTGCAGCACTCGCCGCAGATCTATTGAGGGTCGGGGTGGCTGAATTGCTGTGCTGTTCACGGATCAATCCCCTTGGCTGGCGGCACCAGGCGGTAGCCTACCCCGCGTACTGTTTCCAACAGTTTGAACTCGTAGAGGTTGTCAATTTTCCGTCGCAGCCGACGAATGTATACATCCACCACATTTGAGCCGGAGATAAAGTCGAAGTTCCACACATGCGTTTCGATCATCTCACGGGTTAGTATCCGATTCGGAGAGCGCATCATATATTCCAAGATGGCAAATTCACGCGGTGTCAAATCGATGGGGGTATTCCCCCGCTGCACCTGATGGTTCGCGGGATCCATCGATAAGTCGCCCACCTGCAACAGGGCGGTTTTTTCAGGTTTATTGCGGCGAAGCAGGGCACGCAGGCGAGCCCGGAGTTCGTTCATCGAGAAGGGCTTGACCAGATAATCATCTGCACCGCTGTCCAAACCATCGACCCGGTCGTCGACAGCATCACGCGCCGTCAACATCAGTATGGGCGCGTGTATTCCCTGCTGACGCAGGTCGCGACACAGGCTGAAGCCGTCCTTTTTGGGCAGCATCACATCCAGCAGGATCAGGTCATATGGAGCAGCAAGCGCAAAGTCTTCACCCTCATCCCCGTCGTATGCAACATCCACAGCGTAGCCATCTTCTTCCAGGCTAGTTTTCAAAGATGTATTCAACCGTCGGTTATCTTCCACAACCAGAATGCGCATAAATAACCCTTAAAGATCTATTCTACCCCCTGAAAATGAAAATAACATGACAATTTCTCAGGGGGAGCGGCTTTGGCCGGGTCAATTGCATGGATTTAAGTGACACCGGTCCAGTTTTTAATTCTGTCATCGTTTTGTCATCTTCATTCGTTATACTCAACCTGATTGAGCAGTTGACTGCAAGACGTTTGTGAATAAAAAGATTGATCGTATGGGACAAGCCAACAGCCTTCGATGGTATATTTTCGCCCAAGACCCAGGCTTGTTTACACCCTCATTGGTCAAATGCTCAAACTAAGTTGGAGGTAACTTTATGCAAAATAAACATGCTGTTTCACCGATTAATAAAACACTCCCAGCTTTGGTTGCTGCGCTGAGTATGACCGTTTTTATCGGTTTGACGGTCCTGGCCTTTGGACTGAACGCTTTATTCAACAAAAACGCGAGCGCTGCCCAGACTGCAGACCAGCCAGACTTCCAGGTCGCTGCAGACCAGGTGACAATCCAGGATTTACAAGAAAACATTTCCCAATACCAGGAACGTGAGAACCAATACTTGAGCGAGCTGCAGCAAGCCGCCGACCAGATCGACGAGATCAGCCAGCAAAACCTGCAGTACAAGCAATTAACCCAGGCTCTGCAAAATGCTGGTGTCATCCAGGTCACTCAGGATGGGCAAGTGCTCGTCTCGCGCAGCGCAAGTGTTGATTCCAGTTTCAGAGACGATGACGACTGAGTTATTGGCTGTGACTTTGCGTGACTTATCAATTTAATTTCATCCAATTTTAAAATCTCTCACTAAAAAGATTTTTATCAGGAGTTTCTCGATGCACAAATTTACTAAGACATTCCTGCACCTGTGGATTTCGTTGGTATCGGTCGCGGCGTTTGCCTTGAGTTGGTTATTTTTTGCCCACGCCGAAAAGCCAGCTCCGCTTGTTGTGCCTCAGGTGCAAAATTACTCCCCAGGTCAAACTTTACTGGAACCAATCCCTACCATTAATGACCTCCTGAAGAATGAGATTCCCCCGGCAACCATGTTACAGAACCCCAGCGTTTCATTCCCGCGGCTGCGCACACAAGGCTCGTAATGGAATACGATGAATATAAAGCCATGAATACCACCATCCAGGTGGCGGCTGAAGGCAACCGTGACGACTTGGAGCTAGGATTCCAGCAGGCCAGGCATTTCATCGCAGAATGCGAAGCTCGTTTTTCCCGCTTCCGCGAGGACAGCGAACTATGCCAACTCAACCGCTCGGCTGGAACCTGGTTCCGGGCTTCCACCGATCTGATCGAACTGATCAAGGAGGCACTGCAACTGTACCAGATAACCGACGGTTTGTTTGACCCATCGATACTCGAAGTCTTGCAACGGACTGGTTACGACCGTAGTTTCGATGATATGCCTGAGGTTGGTCAGCCTTCGGTTTCAGTCTTTGCCCAACCGGCTTTATCCCGTTTCGGGCAAGCGAGTCTGGACCCTATCCATGGGACGGTTTTCCTGCCTGCCGGAGTACAGGTTGACTTTGGAGGCATTGCCAAGGGATGGATCGCAGAAAAAGCAGCGGATCTACTGGGGGAATATACACCGGTTTGTGCAGTCAGTATCGGGGGGGATATGGTCTTCCACGGCACTCCCGCCGGTGAGGGTTCTTGGCAGGTGTCATTAGAAGACCCTCTGGACGAACAGAGCGTGCTCGCTGTTCTGAAGGTGGGTTCAGGCGCCCTGGCTACATCCACTATCACCCGGCGGCGCTGGATGCAAGGCAGCCAGCTGAGGCACCACATTATCGATCCACGCACCGGCGCCCCAGCTGAAGTGGAATGGGTCAGTGTCAGTGTGGGTGCCCCAAAAGCTACCACTGCCGAAGCCTTTGCCAAAGCGATCCTGATTGGCGGAAGCCTGGTGGGAACCCAATTGGCAGCGCAAATCCCCGGATTATGGTTTATTGCTGTCCATCCGGATGGCAGATTATCTGGAACTCATAAAAGCAAGGAGATGGTTTATGAATCTGTTCAATTCCAACCGACTGCCTAAACAAGAATGGAAAACACGAATTATTTATAATTTGGTTGTTTTCAGCCTGGCAGTGATTGGGGTGGGGATGGCTGGGATCTTTTTAATTTCCCCAGCTGGAGTTCCATTGCGTACCACCCTGGCGTCGTTATTTGCCCTTCGTTCAGACCAGGCAATGTGGTATCTAACTCGCGCCGCCGGGATGATCGCCTACTTGCTGCTTTGGCTTTCCACCGCTTGGGGTCTAGCAATCCCCAGCAAGCTGTTTGGGAAAGTGCTGAGCGGCGATTTCACGTTTGATTTTCATAAATTCATCTCGTTACTCTCGCTGGGATTTTTGGGCTTACACATTGTTGTGCTGACTGCCGACCGCTACCTGCCATTTTCTGTGACCCAGCTGTTGGTGCCTTTTCTATCCCCGTACCGCCCATTATGGGTGGGTATTGGGGTTGTGGCTTTTTATCTGCTGCTCCTGGTAACTGTCACTTTTTACCTGCGCAAGCAGATTGGCATGAAAACCTTTCGCTACATCCACTTTGCCAGTTTGCTGGCATATGTTGGGGCAGTCATTCATGCCTTGATGTCTGGAACAGATTCATCACTACCAACCGTGATGGTGATGTATTTAGGCACGTTTTCAGTAATTATTTTTCTGACGATTTTCTGGTTGGTCAAACTTTGGATCAACCGTCCGGTAAGAATCCCCTCCAGCAATAACCTCATCCCAAATGAGTAACATGCGGCTGGCTGCCCCAGATGAGGGTTGCCCATAATTAACATACGAGCCCCTCTACTACTAGCTAGACCGGTAAAGAATTCATCCAAAAAGCCTTGCTCAGTCAGCCAGGTCTGCAAAACATCGACCAAATCATCTGAATGCTGACCCCATCCTCTTAAGTTGAAATATCCTATACAACAGTCAGCAGCATAACTGTTATCAAGTATTTGATCTAGACAACCTTAAAAGTTGATCGATCGTAAAACAAATACATACCTGCTGATCAGTCTTTCGCATCCTGATCCATATGTGGCAATGCCGGTTAACAGCTGCGAGCTCAGCAGATAGGGATCGCTACACCAAAATATTTTCCGTATCCCGTTACCCAACAAATTTTGCGTTTCCCCTTCCATTTCCCAGTCCAGTCCCGCGCATTCTCATGCGGCATGAAGCCGCCTAATTGACCTCCCGTTCAGCCAGCCCGATCAGATCCCACAAATTGCCATATAAATCTTCGAAAACAGCGACCGTGCCATACGGTGCATCTCTAGGTTCCCTGACGAACTTGATACCTGCCGATAGCATCTCGTTATAGTCACGCCAGAAGTCATCTGTGCTCAAGAAAAGGAAAACCCGTCCACCGGATTGTCTGCCAACAAATGCTTCCTGCTCAGGTGTTGATGCTCGGGCTAACAAGAGGTTTGTACCGTTCGAGCCAGGTGGCGCCACGACGACCCAGCGTTTGTCCTGTTCCGGCTGGTAAGAGTCCTCTATCAACTTGAAATTAAGCTTGCGGCAGAAGAACTCGATGGCTTCGTCGTAATCGCGAACCACAAGGGCAACATGGATGATCGATTGCTTCATATTTTTGGTCAACCTTTAAATCTATTTCGCGAATTCATCAACAGAGGTCACTGATATGGTATCACTGCAGATAGCGGTTGATATGCATAATTCTTTTTACTTTTTCTTCCCGTTGGCTTCTAATACAATTTTGGATTCAACTATTAAGTGCAACAGGATGTTCAAAGAATACCTCAAAAGGTGTTAAGAAATCAAGGCATTTTCTTGGTCGGTGGTTTAGGCGATTAGTGATGAATATCAATTCATAATCAGTGATGGAAGCAAATTTCCGCTGTTTAGGGATGTATTGGCGGACCAGGCCATTCATGTTTTCGTTGGTGCCCCTTTCCCAGGCAGAGAAAGGGTGAATGATCAAGATGGAGAAAGCCTAACAGATGCACTGGGTTTAGCTATGAGACCATCTATATTTGA
>DATKXE010000568.1:0-3269 GCA_035529195.1 Anaerolineales bacterium | reverse complement strand
CCAAGATCGGGGATTAGCTCAGGTGAAATGATCTGATCTGGTTCGACCGCAAAGCGCTTCGCTACCGCGTGTAAAGTATCCCCAGAATTGGCCAGGTAGGTATATGAACTTCCACTGGCATCCAAATCCGGTGTTGCAGGTTTTTGAATGCTGACAAGCGATTGGGTCGCGGTCGGGAGGTAAGTATTTGGTAAAGGGTCCTGATGCTCTCCACTCTCAGGGACAGGCGTTTGATCATCTGGCCTCACTGAGGCCAATGCGGTTAATGTGTACTTTAATTCATTTCCTGGTTCGGAGATGGTTGTTCGGAAAGGAAAATTACAGGCCAGAGTGGGCAGCAGACACCCCAGCAGAATTACTAACATTAACCTATAGTAAAATGGATTTTTACCCATCTGCATATTTTGATGCTTCCTTCACAACGCTGAACAGGATTATAGCCTCATTCCAGAGGTAGATAAAGGACGCTAAAATCCCATCCATTTGTTCCCAATTGAGATGATGAACCTATCAAAAACACTTGCAGAGGCAGGATATCCTTGAAACGCCTTAATAATTTCAAAGTATCGTGAGCTTAATCACCACAAGGAGAAAGACATGACCAAAAAAACTGAATTTGACCAGATAGCAGCCCATAAATATTTTTCGGCAAACTGTTTTAATAAAGCCTGGGACCTGATAGATAAAGAAGATCGGACATCAGAAGAAGATGAGGATATGATCCGGCTTAGCCTCGCTTCCCACTACCACTGGACACAGCGTCCTGATTATTCCAGCACCAAGGCTGCCATTGGTTATTGGCAAACGGCTCGCATCTATGCCATCCTTAATCAAACGGAAGATGCAGTGCGATATGGACATTTATGCCTGGCAGTAAGCCAAAATGAAGGTGTCCCGCCATTCTACCTGGGATTTGCATATGAAGCACTGGCCCGTGCAGCGGCAGTTGCGGGTAATGAACAAGAAATGAATGATTACCTTAACCAAGCCAGAGCAACCGCAGAAATGGTAAATGAGGCAGACGACCGCAAAATGCTGCTTGACGACCTCGAAACGATCCAAATCCGATAAGATCCTGAGCATTAATCCAAACCTGAAGTTAATGATCCGCACCAATGAAAAATGCACATTTTTCCTGTTATATTTCGAATATAATTTTATGTAACACAGGCTAGATTCCGTCGTTATACAGGTCAGTAATAACCAATTTCTAACCTCTGCGTTGATTAGAGCGGAGGGCTTTTCGGTCAAACAGAGCGAAAAGTCATAAATTCAAAGGGAATTGCGACGATCTAATGACCTAATTTGGTCGCTTCTTCATCTTCTTGGATGAAAAGGTCATTGGGGAGCAAATAGCGAAACCGGCCCAAGAGGCCGGTTATTTAATTCATCGGGTTGGGAAAATACCATGGTAAAAACATTCAGATCCAGATCGACAAAAAGTCAAAATTATTTTAATATTCTAATTGCCTGCTGCATACTGGTTGCGCTGGTGCTGATGCTGCCCACTCCTGCTAGTGCGGCCCAGGATCTGACGAACGGTGAATGGCAAACCGCTCAAACAGAACCAATATGTACGCCTCCAAATGATTGGGGGCAAACATCGCGCCGTACAGTACCTGACAAACCAACAAAGCAATGGTCGTTTACTGTTGATGAGCCAGAAATGGTGGTTAGTTTGGTATTCTTCTACTACCAGGATTACAGCAAAGCCGGCTGTCCTTATGATTGCAGCACTGGGGAGTGCCAAACGGATGAAACCGGGCACGGGGAAACACCTTTTGGAGATTTTTCAGTCTCAGATGGAAAGGAAGGAGCCAACCGCGGAACCAAGAAGTTTGAAGGCCGCCTGGCTCAAGGTACTTACCAGGTGACGTTCACAGCAAACGGAAATCCGGGGTCGATCAATGTGGGCTTACAGGTACGCCAGGAGGCAGTTCCTACTGCGACAACACCTCCTCCAAACACGCCCATCCCTTCCGGGATCACACCCACCGCCACCAGCACCCCAAAAACTCCTTCACCCACCATTCTTACACCTGAACCTGTGGATACTGCCACGCCCACACCGACCACAAAACCCAAACGCACTCCCCCAGCGACATTACCCCCTCCAACTCCGTTCCCTGGCTCCCCTGCTCCACAGGCATTAATCCCGCAGACGGGATTCGAGTTAGGCCAGAATTCCAGTGCGTTGATCCTGGTATTGCTCCCATTAAGCATTGGTGTTATCGGGCTAGGGATCACATTTTACGGGATCGCAAAGCGTCTCAAGGAGGATTAACCACAGAAAACAGCCTCCACCGGGCAAAAATGGTCCGAATTAACTATTGTTCGTAACGCAAATTTACCACAAGCGTTATTAATGATAGAATGTTGACAATTGAATAGATGTCAAGGGAAAGACGTTGATCCAATGACTTAATATGGTCGCTTCTCTATCCGAAAGGGTAGTAAGGTCATTGGGGAGTGAATAGCGAAACCGGCCCCCTAGGCCGGTTTTTCAATTATACAGAATGGGTGCCGGGAAAAGGAAGAAGAAAATGAATAATCAACTGTATAAAAACAAGGCAATATACCTGCTCTTCTTGACTGGCTTGGCAGCAGTCATGCTGCTCATCATTGGATTACTTGTCACTACTGCAGCTGCCTCCAGCATCAATGCTCAGAACGAGAGCGTTGTACATGATTTACAAGGTTCGAATTTATTGAGTCATGGAGGTTCTTTTGATGGTTGTATGGTAGAACGGTATAACCAGACCAAACCAGCCAGTGAAACCAGTCTCAACTGTACGGCCAACGATCTCGGGCTAGCTGCATACAGTTTGGTTTCAGGACCAGCTGCATGTGTCGAAGGTGAGGATATAACTGTCACATTATTAGGTCAGTTTCTAGCTACCTCCAGCGAGCGCTTGGATGTAGGATTGTTCGTCTCAACAGATGGCGGCGATCCAAACACCCTGGGAGGAACATGCTACAACGACTACCTTCACCCGATCTCAGCTAACAACACTGACCTGAATTTATCCGGTGGTTCTGGCCCATTTTATAATGGGGAAATTACTGATGATCCCGGTGATACATGTGGTGACATCCAACAAGATCAAAACGTATTCTTCCAAACTGCCCAGATCACAATCAAATGCCAGGACAGCAATGATAATGGTACCGCTGATGTAAACAGCTGCACAGTATGGTCGAATAGCACTTCAGATGGAGGCGATAAAAAGCCAAGCTGCACGAGCGAGTTGGATACAAGTGCAGAGACT
>DATKXE010000567.1:0-2491 GCA_035529195.1 Anaerolineales bacterium | reverse complement strand
ATCGGTTTCAAACCCCGGACGGATAACGATTTGCTTGTCTATCAGGGTTGAATTATAAACAAGGGGCTGTGTTAGTACCCAAATCTCATCGTCCCGGCCCGGCTTTAGTTCGACATACAGGTCTGATAAAAATTCAGCTTTCATTGCTTTGCCTTAATTTGTTTTGATTTTAAGTCTGAACGCCTGCGTAAATATGCCCACGCAAGCCCGGCAATTATCATTAGCGAGCTGTTTTGTTGTGCCAAGTTTATAATCCCATTTATCAAAATGGGTACCGCTTCAGTAGCCTGTGCGCCGATCATTTCCGGTGTTGCGTCTTCTGGCACTATGCCGAACATCTTAGCCGCGCCCAAAAGTATGACACCGGCTATGGTTATCCATTCTGTTGCTGTCTTCCCAGATTTAAGTTCTGCCATGATTATTCTCCTATTTTTTATCACCAAAAGGGTTTGTGTAGCCCCAAACTTTCGGCCTTGAGTTTATGGGTCTGATCTTGATGAAAGCATTTTGCTTGATAGCGGCAGCAATGGTTGTAGTTTTGCTGCCGCCACCAGATGCACCGATTGCCAACCCGTCCCCAATGCACATCTCGACATGGATAACCTTACCACCATCGGAACGCCAGAATACAAGATTACCAGGGTCATCTGAGCGCGTTCTTTGCCAGAGGTCCGCAAGTTGGTCCGCTGTCCAATCCCCGTTTCTTGGCAAACAGCCGACTGATTGCAATATCTCTATACAAAATCCTGAACAGTCAAAACCAGACGGGTCGTCACCACCCCAAATATAGGGCGTGCCAAGGTAACTATATGCTATCTTTAAAGCAATTTCACGCATTACATACCCCTACACATCACAATACCCTGCCGCCAGGATTTCTCGATAGCTGCGAACATCGCCTCGTCTAACATATCAAGCCCGATGACAGTATTGTTCGTAGGATCAATCGTCACGCCTAACAATGTGATAAGATCCCCAATGTCTGCTGCAAGCGTGGGCCTGTCCGTGGTGAGTTGGCTTAACTGAGCAAGCGCATCGTCACTCAAGGTTCCGGTCTTTAGGCTTGTATAAAGGTTTTCCAAAGTACGAACCACCTCCGGGTCTCCTGCCGATAATTCACAAGCTATGTTACGAGTTGCGATGGACACAAGCACCTGAGTTGCCGTGGAATTGTCTCCACCTATTTGAAGTCCAGAACACCCTGCCAACATTACGACTGCCAATAATACTAATGCGATTCTTTTCATTTTACTTCTCCTTGTTGTTGCGTTGTTATTCTACTGAGTCAACGATACCAAATTTATCCTTGGCTTCCTGTGCCGAAAACCAAGTGGTGTTCCCTTCCAGTTCTTCCCATTCTTCCTTTGATATTTTGGAATGTTTAACCAGTTTTTCAAGATACCTGTCTCTAAGCATATCCATTAGCCTATTGGTAGACTTAATATCTGAATGGCTTGAAGTTCCACCCCACTGAAATATAGACGCTTCATGCACCATAAAGATAGTACCTTCTGCCGCAAGGCGAACATCACAGGATGCAAACACGGGGACTGCTGCGCTGGCAATGATTCCAGAAGCATGAGCCGTAAACTTAAACCCCTTCAGCCTTGCTCTTTCGATCTGGTCTGCAAGTGCTAACCCTGAAAACGCATCACCACCACCTGAGTTTATAAACAGGCATATATCTCTAATGGTAGTTGTTTCTTCTAAAACTACTAAATCATTCCAGAGCATTGTGACATCAGCCACACTAAGCCCTGAGAATATCTTTATAAACGCCTTACCGCCCGATATAAACGATAAGTGTGATAACTTCCCTTCGGGGTTTGCTACTTCCATAGCCCTTGATATTCCGTCACCATCGTCAGCCTCTACCCTAACCGTGTCAACGCCTTGAATCTTGATGATGATTTCCTGTGGCGGTGCTATGTATTGTTGTGCCGTTTTGGGGGCAACAGACGCACATGAAATAATTGCCAACATTACTGCAATTAAAATTACTGCTAATGTTTTCATTGACCTACTCCCTTTGCTCCGTGTATTGATTGTAAATGATTTCACAATCATGTTTTAGTGCTAATTTACGGTTATCTGCCCGCGCATGTTTCATCTCTATAACTTCGTCAGTTAAAGCCGTGAGTGTATAATCCCACATCTGATCCACCCACCAGTTATCTTCTTTTATCCACATATTGTTTCATTTTCACATCTTTAATGATAAGTTTGCAAAATATTCTAATCCCATAATGTAAGGCCCTTGCCCCTCAAATGAGCATACAATTCATCCCTTGCATCGTCGTAACTGCCCTGATGGTCGGTATATTTAATCTCGTTACGCAAGAAATTATCGTAATCTTGGATAACCGCACGGTACTTTGGGCCGTTGTAATGATCCATAAATGATTCACTTCGGTAACAAATTGACGCAAATATTGAGTTGATTATCTTTTTTACCCGATGACGCATATTATTTCCACATTAAAAGTTGTTG
>DATKXE010000566.1:0-6810 GCA_035529195.1 Anaerolineales bacterium | reverse complement strand
TCACCCCCCTCACTAAGGAGGATGAAACATGTTTGACAAGAAGAGCCTTCCCTTGTTTTTTTTGTTAGTGGTGGCGCTCATAGCCGCAGCGTGTGCTGGCACTCAGACGCCTGAGGCTACAGAACCTGAGCAACCCGCGGCAACTGAAGCCCCCCAACCTGAGCCAACCGAAGCACCCCCACCAAGCACTGAAGAACCGGTCGAGCCGGTGATGCTGCGCGTGGGGTGGGGAGGTAGCCCAGATACCCTTAATCCTGGCACCGCAGTCCTTTCCGAAGCCTATACGATTTTCGAATTGGTTTACGATACCGTGTTTGACCTAAATCTCGATGGCACTTTCCGGCTCTCGCTGGCGGAAAGCTATGAGCTTTCGGATGATGGTACTGTCTGGACATTCAAACTCCGCCCGGATATTAAGTTCCACGATGGTGAACCCCTGACAGCGCAGGATATTGTCTTTTCATACAACTTTTATCAATCCCACGAAGACTTTCCCTACCTGCCCGTCTACACGGAATATTTTGACAGCGTTGAGGCTCCTGATGACGAGACGGTCGTGATCACCCTGTCGGAAGCCATCCCCAATATGGAAAGCCAGCTTGTATTCCTGTATGTTCTGCCTGAACATGTCTGGGCGCAATATGACGATCCTACCGGGGCAGTTGAATTTGAAAACACAGATATGGTCGGCACGGGACCTTTCCAGATGGTCGAATACAAACAGGGAGAATTCGTACACATAGCAGCCGTCAAGGACCATCCACTGACACCTCCCAAGATCGATGAGGTTGTCTTCCAAACATTCGACAACCAGGATGCCCTTGTGCAGGCGCTGGTTACCGGACAGGTGGATATGATCACCGAAATGCCGAATACGGCGGTGCCCACCTTGCGTAACACGCCAGATGTGGAGCTGGTGGTTGGCGCTCCATTAGCCCCGGAAGTGTTCGATATTATCCCAAACCAAATCACCGATGAAGTTTGCCCGCCAGATGATGGCGTCTGTACGGGTCATCCCGCACTGCGCGATCGCACCGTGCGCCTTGCTTTGGCACATGCCACCGATAAACAGAAGATCATCGACGTGGTGCTGCTCGGCCTGGGCACTCCAGGGCTGACGCTGCTCCCGGATGGACTTGGAGTGTGGTACAACGACGGTATCGAGGACTATGCTTTTGATATTGATACAGCCAACTCCCTGCTGGATGAAGCCGGCTACCTGGACAGCGATGGCGATGGCGTGCGCGAGATGCCAGATGGCACCAATTCACTCGACTTCCGCCTCTACTGGCCGAATGACAGCGTCACTGCTCCACGGGTTGCCGAGCTGCTTGCAGAAAGCTGGGAATCGATCGGGGTTAAGCTTCAGCTCCAAGCGCTGGATCCAGACGCCCTGACTTCGGTTTGCTGTCCAACTTTTGATTTTGACATCATCCTGTGGGGTTGGGGTTCAGACCCGGATCCCGGCTTCCTGCTCAGTGTTCACCTGACGGATGAGATTCCGACAGGCAACAGTGAGACTGGTTATGCCAATCCAGAATTCGATGACCTGTATGCCCAGCAAGCCACCGAACTTGATCCGGAGAAGCGCAAAGAGATCATCTGGCAAATGCAGGAAATACTGCATCGAGATGTGGCTTACATCATCCCTTACTACGCGCAGAGTACGGAGGCTTTCCGCACCGATCGCTTCACGGGCTGGATCACAGACCAACCCAAGGTAGCTTTAGAAGATCCAACCTCGTTGACTGTGGTTGAGCCTGTACATTAAGTTTGATTTAAATCACGGACTTGAAAAACTTGCATCGTTGGTAGTCCTTGACAACAACCACCCGGAGCGGTCAGTGTTCACCTCCGGGTGGTTGTTCTGGAATTTCATACGGAGCAGTAACCGTTGAGAAGTTACCGGTATATTTTCAATAAACTGGTCTGGGCGATCGTAACCATCCTGTTCGTGATTGTGCTCAATTTTTTCTTGTTTCGCATATTGCCAGGGGATCCTGCCCGGGCTGGGATTCGCGACCCGCGCCTGACCGTCGAAGCCGTGGAAGCCATCCGGGTGCGTTTTGGCCTCGATAAGCCGGTGATCAACTGTTTTGAAACCCTCAACCCGTTGAAGGTTGGCGATTGTGCTGTCAATCCACTGCAGACGCAGTTTTTTATCTACATTGGCAACCTGTTGCGTGGAGAATTGGGGATCAGCTACCACAGCAACCGGCCTGTTGCTGATATCCTGGGAGAGCGGCTGTGGAATACGATCCTGCTGGTTACAGCAGGCCAGGTGTTGGCGATCGTGATCGGGATCAGCCTGGGGATCCTCGCTGCCTGGAAACTGCGCACCTCGATTGATTACAGCGCCCTGGTGGGCAGCCTGGTTGCCTGGAGCTTACCCACATTCTGGTTGGGTATTATATTATTATTTATCGGCAGCCGTTATTTTGGTATGCCGATCGGCGGAAAGATGACCCCCGGGGCAAATTTTGAGTCACTCTGGGATCAATGGATGGATGTCGCCAGACATCTGGTTTTACCAACCATCACCTTCACGATCATCTTTATTGGGGAGTACATGCTGATCATGCGCAGTACGATGGTGGATGTGCTCTCGGAAGATTTCATCCAGACCGCAAAAGCGAAAGGGCTGCGTCCATTTATAATCCTCAAGGATCATGCTCTGCGCAATACGATGCTGCCCATGGTCACAATTATTGCCCTGAATCTGGGATTTACTGTGGCTGGTGCGATCCAGATTGAAACCGTATACTCGTGGCCGGGCCTGGGTCAAACAATTTTTGAAGCTGTTGGGCGGCGTGATTATCCGATGCTGCAGGGTGCATTTCTGATCATCGCTATCAGCGTTATATTCGCCAACCTGGCGGCTGACCTGTTATATTCCTACCTTGATCCGCGCGTGCGAACAGGCTGAAGATGACAGAGCAGATTTCTGTCCCCGGTTTCCGTGGCTTGTGGAAAAATTTAAGGCGCAACAGTATGGGTCTCGTTGGCCTGACCATGATCGTCTCAGCTCTTGCGATGGCTGTCTTCGCGCCCTGGCTGGCGCCCTACAACCCCAAGGAGCCAGTCAAGGTTACGATTGATGATATCTATGCTGCGCCCAACCCGGAACACTGGTTGGGAACCGACGATGCAGCGAAGGATGTGCTCTCCAACTTCATTTACGGATCGCGTGTATCTCTAACGGTGGGGTTCTTTGCCTCATTTATTGCGATTTTCATCGGCGGTTCAATCGGGATCATAGCTGGTTTTTACGGGGGCAGGGTGGAAAATAGCCTGATGCGCGTGACGGATATTATGCTGGTTATCCCGGATCTCCCGCTGGCAGTGGTGCTGGTGGCGCTCACCAAGCCCAGTTTGATAAATATTATTTTTGTGATCGGCATCCTGGGCTGGACGAGCACTGCCAGGTTGGTGAGATCCCAGACGCTTTCTGTCAAAGAAAGAAAATTCGTCCTGCGTGCCAAGTCGATTGGGGCCGGGAATATGTACATTGTGCGCCGCCACCTGCTGCCGCTGGTACTGCCCTTAATGGTTGCCAATACGGTGCTGGTTATCTCCCTGGCGATCCTGAATGAAAGCACGCTCTCTTTTTTGGGTCTTTCGGATCCGACGACTCTCAGCTGGGGGCAGATGCTGAACTTTGCATTTACCCGCGGCGCGATGAGTGCTGGAGCCTGGTGGGCGCTTGTGCCACCCGGTTTTGGAATTGTGTGGGTGGTGCTGGGATGCACGCTGCTAGGTCACGGCATGGAGCAGATCCTCAACCCGCGTATGGAAACGCATCACCTGGCAGTTGGCAGCCAAATGGTTGCCCGGCCAGCGGTAGAACAAACTTCGTTTGAGAGTGGTGAAAACTGATGAGCAGGCCACGTTCCCCGGCGAGCGAAAATTTTACACCTGATAGAACATTTTACGCTGCACCGGTCATCCTGGAAGTAGAAAAGTTCTCCATTGATTATGTGATCGATAACCAACTGCCAGCCCACGCGATAAAAGACGTCAGTTTCACGCTGCACGAGGGGGAAATGCTGGGCCTGGTCGGGGAGAGCGGGTGCGGGAAAACCACCATGATCCTAGGTATCCTGCGTCTATTGCCAAATTCGGGGCGCATTGTTTCAGGCAAGGTTAATTTCGGGGGTAGGGACCTGCTGGATTTGAGTGAATCCAAGATGGGGGATGTGCGCTGGAAGGATATCTCGATTATTTTCCAGGGAGCGATGAATGCCCTTAATCCGGTGATGACGATTGGCGATCAGATCGGAGAAGCCATTAAGCGCCACATGCCGGTCACCAGTAAAGCATGGTTGGAGGATCGCATTGACGAATTGCTGGATTTAGTCGGGATAGGGGCCAATCGCAAGCAGCAGTACCCGCACCAATATTCGGGAGGAATGCGACAGCGCGCTGTGATTGCAATGGCGCTGGCCTGCAATCCGCAAATTGTGATCGCAGATGAACCCACCACAGCCCTGGACGTTATGATCCAGGCGCAGATTCTCGAGCTGCTGGATAACCTGCGCTACAAATTAGGCCTTTCCGTGATCCTGGTCACACATGACCTGGGTGTGGTGGCAGAAGTATGCGACAGCGTGCTGGTAATGTATGGCGGTGTCTCTGCGGAGTATGCCGATGTGGATCGGATTTATAACCACCCCTGCCATCCATACACGCAGCTGCTTTTAAAGGCATTTCCGGATATTTCCCGGCCAAAGGATCGGTTGGTAGCCATACCAGGGTACCCTCCGCGTTTAGATTCACTGCCTCCCGGGTGTCGCTTTGCACCACGCTGCCCGGAGGTGTTTGAGCGCTGTCACAGCGAGCTGCCTGAAATCCACCAGGTCGATGAATTTCACCAGGCCAGCTGCCACCTTCTGGAGCTGCAATGACCACATCTGCTGTACTGCAGGTTCAGGATCTATATAAATATTTCAAATACAGCGGTGAAGGGATCTTCCGGAGAAGGGATGGTTTCGTCCATGCTGTTGATGGGGTCTCGTTTGATTTGGGACGAGGAGAGGTGCTTGGCCTGGTAGGGGAGAGTGGGTGTGGGAAATCCACCCTGGCACTGACTCTGATGGGACTGGAAACCGCATCAGATGGGCAAATTATCTTTAATGATCAGGACATAACTCACCTGAAAGGGAAGCTATTGAAAGCAATGCGGCGCCAGATCCAGATGGTGTTTCAGGATCCGTATGAATCGCTCAATCCATTGATGACGATTGGGGAGATTGTTGCAGAACCTCTAAAGGTGCATGGCCTCCTGCCGGATAAACAGGAAAGGTCGCAAAGAGTAACCCGCGCGCTGGAGGATGCAGGTTTAAATCCAGCCGGGATTTACGTGGATCGCTACCCCCATGAACTATCCGGTGGTCAGCGGCAGAGAGTTGTGATTGCGGGTTCCCTGGTGCTCGAGCCCACCATCCTGCTGGCGGATGAACCCGTATCTATGCTGGATGTCAGCATCCGGGCTGAAATCCTCAACCTGCTTGCAGATTTGCGCCGCAAGCGGGACATCTCGATCCTGTTCATCACCCACGACCTGGCTACAGCCGCCTACTTCACTGACCGCGTTGCGGTGATGTACCTGGGCCGCATTGTGGAAATTGGCCCTACCCTGGAAATCCTCGCCAATCCAGCGCACCCGTATACCCGGGCGCTCCTGTCCGTGATCCCGGTACCCAATCCACGCCTGCGCCGGGAGAGGATTATCCTCCAAGGTGATCCACCCAACCCAGTAAATTTACCCCCTGGATGTCGATTCCACCCCCGCTGCCCGTCGGTGATGGAGCGCTGCAGCCAGGTAGACCCTGCGCGCATAGAGATCCGGGATGGCCATCTGGTCAATTGTTTGCTCCAGGAAACTCCGTTAAATCACCCAGTTAATACAGCCTGATCAGGTGGAAGGCTTGCTGACCACCAAGAGTATGTGCTGAGCTGGTCTTGGCAGGCAGGATTGCGGGCTCAATATGCAGCCAGCTCTCGTCCGGCTGCCAACATAATCGCATCCAATTCCCGTTCCTGATGGTCGCTGAGCGGGGGGACCTGGTGCTGCGCTAATATTTTTCCCGCCTGATCCTGTGCCCTATCAGTCATTCCCTGGCGATGCTCACGTTCCCAAACCTCCCACGAGCGTCTCTCCGCCAGCTGGGTGAGCGAAATTTCTCCACTGCGCAGATAACGTTTGGTGTGGGGCTGGGCAAGGAAATTGCGTGAGGAACGCAGGGCAGTGGCGATGACCTCAACTGCCAGGGCATCCTGGTCGGCTTGCAGACCAGCCCGCAGGCGCCGGATTCCAGCTGCAATTTCGTTATCGCATACCATCTGGGCATATGAGCCCATCACGCCAGCTTCCATCTCACCGATGCCGGAGAGTTCATCAGCTCCTGCCAGGGCAGGAGTGACTGCATTGAGTGCTCTCTCGGCACCGTTCTGCAGGTCGAGGGTATGTGCATTGGTGGAAAACCCGTAGACATTGACCGGCAACCCGTAATGGTGGCCGACCTGCACTGTGGCAGCTGAAGCCAGTCCCAATTCCACACCTCCCCACACCGACAAACCGGTTCTAGGATCCATCATCGCCAGGCGGCCTGAATACACAACCGGCAACCCCGGGTGGACCAGCTCGGCCAGTACCAGACAGGCCAGTATTTCCGCATTCTGGAGGGTAAGTGCCCCGCTGATCGACATGGGCGCAGTGGCTCCAGCTGTCGGGCAGGGCAGGGGGGCAAAGGTCACGCCTGCGTCCGCAATTTCGATAATCGCTGATGCAATATGATCTGGAAAAGTCAA
>DATKXE010000565.1:0-7275 GCA_035529195.1 Anaerolineales bacterium | reverse complement strand
GCTGCCCTGACGCAATCTTTAGCCGTGGCTCTTGCCCCAGGTATCACCGTCAATGGTCTCGCTTTCGGTGCAATTCTTCCCCCGAGTGATGGTGGAGCTACGAAAGGTATCTTAGAGGATGTTCCTGCTGATCGCTGGGCTACACTTGAGGAAGTTGGAGAGGCACTGCTTTTCCTGCTCGATGGTCCTGAATATATTACCGGTGAGATCATACATCTAGATGGTGGACGTCACCTCATCTAGAGATCTCTATATTTAATTACTTTATTTTACCCAAAGAGGAGATTTGAATGGATCAAGTATTCATTAAGGATTTATTGGTGCGCGGTATCATCGGAATAAATGATTGGGAACGCGAAAAACCACAGGATATTCTTATCAATATCATTATGTCAGCAGATTTATCGAATGCTGGTGAATCTGATGATATCTCAGATAGTATCAACTACCGTACAATTTCCAAGAAAGCTCAAGCCAAGGCTGAATCGGCCAGGCGCCTTACCGTTGAAGCATTAGCAGCAGACATCGCCAAGATCTGTCTTAATGAACCTGGCGTGCTTAAGGTGCGCGTAAAAGTAGAAAAACCAAATGCCGCTCGTTTTGCGCGGTCTGTAGGGGTAGAAATTGAACGGTCTAGACGGTAATCAGGATCGTCAAACTGTAATCGGGATCGGTTCGAATATCTCTCCGAGGGAGAATATCCGCAGCTCGCTCTACCTCTTGAGCCGCATGGTATCGCTCGAAGCAGTATCCAGCATCTGGAAAACATCAGCGGTTGGCTCACCTGGGCCTGATTTTCTCAATGCCGCAGCTCTGATTTCAACTAATTTTAATTTTGAACAGTTGCGGAATGAAATCTTGCGACCCATTGAGAACATGCTCGGTCGAGTTCGCACCCAGGATCCCAATGCTCCCAGGACAATAGACCTGGATATCCTGATTTTCGACGGTGCAGTCCTGGATGAGCAGCTTTGGGAGTATGCTCATATGGGCGTACCAGTGGCAGAACTTGTCCCCGATTTTATCGATCCACACACTGGCAATCGGGCGGCTGAAATCTCAGAACGTTTGCGCAAATCCTCGGGGATAATAAAAACTGATCTAAATCTTCATTGGGCTGGCACCACGCGAGATATTGTCTAGAAACTCCTGACGCGTGGCAATACTGGAGCGGAAGGCTCCTAACATGGTCGAAGTTGTCATGCGCGCTTCGTGTTTTTGAACTCCGCGCATCATCGCACAGAGATGGAGACCCTCAACCACGACAGCGACACCATGGGGATCAAGCAGCTCATTGATAAAATCTGCAATTTGCCGGGTCAGCCTCTCTTGAAGCTGCAGCCGGCGTGAGAAAAGATCTACAACTCGGGGAATTTTTGATAATCCGATCACTTTTCCACGCGGGAAATAAGCTACGTGCGCCCGTCCCATAAACGGGAGCAGGTGATGTTCACACAAGCTGTAGAATTCGATATCCCGTACCAGAACCATCTCATCATAAGTAACCTCAAACAAGGCATCATTCACCATTGCAACTGGGTCTGTACGGTAGCCTTCCAGCAGCTCTTTGTACATTTGGGCGACGCGCATTGGAGTACGTTGTAAACCCGTACGTTCAGGATCTTCTCCGAAAGCGTTTAACAAAAGGTGAAGCGCCTCTTCTATACCTGCTTCGTCCATTTCTCGATCAAGAATTAGATCTGAGATCTCATATAGCTGCTTATACTTTTCGTCCACCATGGGTGAGCTCCTTGGAAGAATTCAATAGAAGTTTAACCGTATTGAGTTCCAAAGTCAACGAAGACGACCCGCTTGAGGCTCCATGACACCCTGGATAAGAAAAAGGCGGAGCTTGATTTGCTCCGCCTATAAATATTCTCAACTTCTTATGCTAGCCAATTTCTGGCACAATCAAACCATATGTGCCATCTCTGCGTGTATAAAGCACATTAATCGTATTGGTGGTGGCATTATAGAACACAAAAAAATCTTCATGCCCAAGCAAGTTCATTTGCTCTATCGCCTCAGCTTCATCCATGGGCGAGACCACAAAATGCTTCCTTCTGGCAATTAATGGTGGTTCGTATTCATCTTCCTCACTTTCTGGATAGGAAACAACATCTGCCGCTGATCTGCCATCCCCTCTACCTCGATTTCGTTTTCCTTTATAGCGTTCAATCCTGCGCTGCATTTTATCAAGCGCGGTATCTAAGGCAGCATAAATGTCATCTGCCCGTTCTTCAGACCGCAGAATAAACCCCTTTCCACGGATTGTTAATTGGGCAACTTGCCTATCCGATGCGCTGCGAGCTGATTTCGCATGCGCAAGCTCTACATGTAGTTCGTCGATATCATTCAAATAACGATCTAGCTTGGACACCTTCTTGGTGACATAATCATTAAGTCGATCTGTAATTTCCATGTTCCTGCCAGTAATTTCGATTTCGAACGGCATAGATCCACCTCCTGAAATTTAGAATAACTTTTATCCAAAAATTATGCTTCCAAAACCATAACATTGCAGGACAACAATGTTTTTAGAATCGATATAATCCCACAAAATCAATCATGTTGTTGTTTATCTATTTATACCCTGCATTAGATTGTTCTTGCGAGGGTAAAACACTTTACATCTTTAGCACCTGCTTCAAGCAATGCCAATGCGCATGAATTTAGCGTTGCGCTGCTGGTTGCAACGTCATCCACGACCAATAATTTAAGCCCTGAAACGATATTCGTAGGCCCATGAAATGCATCCTTAACATTTTCTTGCCGCTGAGCATATGAAAGACCCACTTGTGAGCGGGTTTCTCGCACTCGGGTTAATCCTTTACTTAAACAAGGTATACCAATTCTCAGTGCTAACGGTTGGGCAATCAAAGCAGCTTGATTATATCCACGCTCTTTCAGTCGTGCAACCCCCAATGGCACCGGGATAACTGCATCAACCTGCCAGCTGAACTCGTTAAATAATTTGTATAATGGTTGAGCGAAAACAATCCCGAGGCTGATATTGCGTCGATACTTTAATTGAAGGATTGCATTTCGAACCGGACCTTCGTATAAAGCCCAGGATCGCAAGCTGGTGAAAAATGGTGTACTTCTTTCGCAATTAACACACAACCCTGGGAGTTCCCAGGGTTGTCCACATTTCATACAATAATTGGATTGCAATTCTTTTACTTTGCTTTGACAGGCTTTACACCACAAACTTCCGTGCTGACCGCATCCTCCGCAGGAAGGAGGGAATAAAAGATCCAGGCTGCCCCACAACCACCGGTATAGGTGATAAGCCGGTCGTACCGGCTCGAGCATAAGTTTTCCCCTTAATCACATACCTAGGATACCACCCAGTGCAGATTGCATCAGCATCAATACCGCGGGCGTCATCAACACAAGGCAAATGGAAGGAAATATCAGAAGCGCCAGGGGGATCAGCATTTTGATGGGGGCTTTATGCGCCGATTCTTCAGCTGCTTGGCGGCGTTTAATCCGCATCTGATCAGCCTGAATTCGCAGCACTCTTGCCAGGCTTACACCCAGCTGTTCGCTCTGGATAACCGCTGCGATAAAACTGGTCATCTCTGCAACCTCAAGGCGATCTGCCATATCTTTCAATGAATCTCTGCGCAGTTTCCCTAATTGTATCTCACGAATCACTCTACCGAAGGCCATTGCGACCACATTGTCCCATTTTTCATAGACTTTCGCCATGGCTGCATCAAAACCTAATCCAGCTTCAACACAGATCGTCAGCAGGTCAAGCGCATCAGGCATCGCCCTACGAACATCATTCTGCCGTTTACTGATCCGCCCCCCAAGCCAGAGTTCTGGAAGGAAGAAGCCCATTGCAGCAGCAGGAATGCCGATCATTAAACCACGCCCTTTCAGGAAGCTGCCTTCTGGAGCAATTGTCGCCACAAAAAATAATAATGCGCCCAACGACAATCCCGCCATTCTCAGCGCCCAGAATACCGTTGGATCCATGCCTCCGGGATTGCCAGCTAATACCAGCTTCCTCGCTGTTTGCTGGATCGCATTTTGAGGAGTAAAGCGCAAAGCCAGCTGGCCCATTTTCCTCGCTATTGGGAAGAAAACCCGCTCTGTTATTGGTTGCGAAAGTTCGATCTCTTCTAGATCAACGATTTCCCCGCGGGCTGCATATTCACCCAGTCGATCTTGTAGCGGATCATCTGCCCCCGCATCCCGCATCCCTATGACAATCATCACCACGGCCGCAATTAAGACCACTCCGACAAGTATAGCAATCCAAAGCATAGAACTACCTCCTCATACCGCCAAGACTATACTTCAATAGCGGCGATCTTGCCCATGACAAGATATCCGCCAAGTATCATTAATGCCCCAATTATCAGAACCGGGATGCCGATCATGCGCGAATCTGGGTCGAAAAACATCATCATATAGGGCCGGTTCATAAACCATAACGCGCCTGCAATCAGAAATGGCATGCTTGAAAGGAAGCGGCTTGAATAAACCACTTGGGATGTCAGCACCCTGATCTCACCCTTGATGCGGACACGTTCGCGGATCGTATAAGTGATCGTATCCAGGATCTCAGCCAAGTTGCCGCCGACTTCCCGCTGTACATTCATCGCAGTGGTGGTCAAATCAAGATCTTCACTTGGGATGCGGCGGTACAGGTTATCCAGTGCGCGTTCAATGGATAAGCCAATCTGGATCTCTTGTACCACGCGTCGAAATTCATCAGAGATCGGTGGCGGCAATTCTTTACTCACTGCTTCCATGGCCTGCATCACCGAATAACCAGCCCGGAGACCGTTTACCATCAGGCCCAGCATATCCGGCAGCTGCTCACTAAATCTCACTAAGCGCTTTCCCTGCTGCTGGCGCACATAAAAGCGCGGGATCATCATACCCACACCAACCCCCAGCAGTCCAACGATGATGCTCTGACCACCAAAAAACCAAGCCACAAATCCAACACCAAATCCCAATATAACCATCAGTGCAATATATTCAGCGGGTTTCAGCTTCAAGTCAGCCCGCGCCAATCCTTGGGCAATCTTACTGCCGTAGGATGACTTTTCTACCCGGGTATTCAACCAATCGCCGACTGGTGAAGCCTTTTCTTTGGATTCAGCTAATTCTTTTTCATTAAAATAGGGGCCTAACCTTTCTTCTACCAGGGATTTTTCACCCATCATCGAAACGATGGCACCTGTTGCCAGCAAGAAGAAGACTAAACCACCACCAATAATTAAGATTGTTGTCATCATTGCTGTCTCGCTCCAATCATCGTTTTCTATTACCACCAATCCCAAACGTTGAGGCTGGGAGATGAATTCCAGAGGCTTCTATTTGTTCAATAAACTTGGGTCTCAAGCCTGTCGGGCGGAAGCGGCCGATCACCTTGCCTTCTTCAAAGCCCGTTTGCTCGAAGACAAAGATATCCGTCATCGTTATCACATCCCCTTCCATTCCGGAAACCTCCGTGACCTGGACTACCTTGCGATCGCCATCGCGCATTCTCGTCTGGTGAACCACCAGGTCTATCGCAGATGCCACTTGCTCCCGGATCGCCCGTACAGGCAGGTCCATTCCTGCCATCATCACCATCGTCTCAATACGAGCCAATGAATCTCTTGGGCTGTTGGAGTGGGCAGTCGTCATCGAACCATCATGACCGGTATTCATTGCCTGGAGCATATCCAAGGCAGCCTCATCGCGAATTTCGCCTACGATAATTCTGTCAGGACGCATACGCAAGGAGTTGACCACCAGCTGGCGAATAGTGATTTCCCCGTTGCCCTCAATATTTGGAGGGCGCGATTCAAGCGTAACTACGTGATCCTGACGCAGCTGCAGTTCGGCCGCATTTTCGATCGTCACAATTCGTTCATCAGATGGAATAAACTGGGACATGACATTCAAGAGTGTCGTTTTACCGGAACCGGTACCTCCAGATATGACGATATTCAATCTGGCTATAACACACGCGCGCAGGAATTCAATCATCTCCTCAGTCAAAGTACCGTAATCTACCAACTGTTCAAGTGTGATCGGGCTTTCAGGGAATTTACGGATGGTCAGCACGGGTCCAACCAGAGAAATTGGTGGAATGAGCGCGTTGACACGTGAGCCATCATCTAATCGGGCATCTACAAAGGGGCTCGATTCATCAATTCTTCTACCTAATGGAGCCACGATTCGCTCAATGATCCTCATCACATGCTCATCGCTTTCGAAGGTGATTGGCATGCGGTGAATTTTTCCCGCCCTTTCGATATATACATTCTTAGCCCCATTCACCATGATTTCTGTGATCGAACCATCCTCTAAAAGCGGCTGCAGTGGTCCTAGACCAAGGATCTCGGCCGCGATCTGCTCAAATAGCCGATGCCTTTCCTGGCGGGTTAAAACAATATTTTCTTCCGCTAAAACCTGTTCGAAAAGATCCTGGATCGTATTTCGGACTTCACCCACCCGGGTGACATCCATCGTCGGATCAAGCTCTGCCAGCAACCGGTTTTGGACTCTTGTCTTTAAATCCGAGTAAGTGTCTCGCTGGGTACTTACTCCCCCGGTTTGGGCACTTCGAGATTGAAGCTTGCCCAATTGGGAATTGCCATCCTTACCATTACCAGCACCGGTAGAAGTTGTTTGCCCATTCTCTATCCGCTTTAGTAGTGACATCCTTTCCGCCTCCGCTTACTACCTTTAACGTTTACCGACTAACGACCCCAATTTTTTCAGGTGCCTCCACGGCTACCTTTTCTTTACCATTTGAGAGTTGCTTCCGAACTGCTTCATTCAAGGAAATAAAACTTCGGCTGATCAACTTTGATTTCTCTCCCAACATGAAGGGCACTCCCCGATTGATGGAGGGCAGCACCACCTTCTCCTCAAATGGAATCACAACTTTTAATTCTTGTTTGAAATTTTCACTTACTTTTTCAGGCTTGATCCCGATCCGCTTGTCATATTTGTTCATCACAAACAGCAATCTTTCGCGGCTGATATTCAGCGGTTTCAATAAATCAAGGAACATTCGCGAATCTTTTATCGCGGGGATTTCCTGTGTAGTTACCAGGATGATCAGGTCTGCGCAGTCAATTGCTGATAAAGTGACATCACTTAGCGATGAGGCACAGTCGACGACAACATAGGAATAGAAATTGCATAAATATTGGAGGATTTTCCCGAACTGATCACCATTCACATTTTCCGCAAATTCTGGTCGTGAAGGTGCAGCCAAGATCTTAATCCCCGAGGCTGGGTGCAGCATGGTGA
>DATKXE010000564.1:0-4564 GCA_035529195.1 Anaerolineales bacterium | reverse complement strand
CAGCTGCTCTGATGGAAGAAGTGATCGCGCGAGGTTCTCGTAAAATCATTGCCTGCGGCGGGGCTGGTGTCCTGGCTCGAGAAATTGTTGTAGGCAATATTCTAGTCCCGACTGCTGCTGTTCGAGATGAAGGTACGTCATTCCATTATCTGCCACCCGGACAAGCAATTCAGGTGGATAAGGATGTTTTGGAGATAATTGAGGCTGTTCTTATTGCTCAGGATATTGAATATCAATTGGTTAAAACCTGGACCACTGATGCCCCATACCGGGAAACTCCCGAGAAAGTCAAGCTGAGAAAAAATGAAGGTTGTTTAACAGTGGAGATGGAAATGGCTGCCTTCCTGGCAGTGGCTCAATTTCGCCAGGTGCCATTTGGACAGATTCTATATGGTGGAGATGATATCAGCGGTTCAAATTGGGATCCCCGCCAATGGCAAGCCAGGAAAGATGTTCGCATGCGGTTATTCAAATTAGCAGTGGATATTTGTTTACAACTTTAGTTTCCCCCAAGATATTAAATTTGCGATTATTTTGATTATTCAATGGGCTCATTCTTTTTTTTCCCCTTGAGCAGGCGACTGATAAATTCATTCCATGGGATATTTGAATTCTGTGACTCAAATTCGGAAGATGGCCAAGGGTCCTGATCCAGCATTTTGCGAAGGAAGTACCTGCTGACCAATACCATGGATGCTAACACAGGAGCAGCCAGCACCAGGCCAACAAAACCGATTAAACGAGCTGCAATCAGGGCTGCAACCAACACTGCTGCTGGATGTAAACCCAGCGTATCACCATGGAATTTCGGTACGACGATGTTGTCAAGGATTGCATCCAGAATTAAACACAATCCCACGACCAGGATAGCGTAAATCCATGGCTCTAAACCGAAATAATTAGAGTTTTGAAAAAAAGCAACCAGTGCAGTAACGATCCAGACTATGAATGGTCCCACGTATGGAATGAAGCGGGCGACTCCAGCCATGATCGCAATTCCTAATGCGTACCTGACACCCAATGTAGTCAATAATATCGAATATAAGACGATCGCCAGCAAGAAAATGACCATTTGGCCGCGTAAAAAAACATTCCAAATGCGGCGAAATTCAAGGTTCATGCGGCTGATATCGTCGTTATATCCAGGGATGTCAAAATTAATCATCTCATCTGTAACCTCGCCTGTCCTGGCAAGTAAGAAATAGGCGATGACCAGCACGAACAATATCCAACCGAGGGTTACAATAGCGCTCGCAGCAAAAGAGCTGAGTATCGAGCCAAATCTACCCAAAACAGGTTGTAACGTATTTAATATCTGATTAGCGAGCGATTGCAGATCGGTTTGATTTAGTCCGAACTGGTAAGGTCCAATACCAAAAGACTGGGATGCAATCTGTTCCACCAGGGTAGGCAGGCGGACTGTAAAAGTGTTGATCACGTTGATCAGGCTTTGCATCTGCTGGACGATCGCAAATCCGGACAAAGCTAAGATTGATAGCAAGATGAGAACAAATAATACGAATACGATATTTACAGACCAGCGCCAGCTAAGACGTGATTTCTTATGCAGGTATCCAGCAACTGGATGCAGAACATAGGCCAAAATAAACGCCAGCAATAAAGGACCGATGATCGATCGGAAATAGATCAGCAGGGCAACCAGAATTCCAACGAAAGTCAGACCAACGATTAGCTTGGTGCCGGAATTCCAGATTGGGGATGCGGGAGGTGAGTTGGTCTCATTCATTCCGAACAATGCTCACATTCACTATTCCTGTTATTCCCCGAATATCTTGATCAATCCACGAATAAGTGGATAACCGCACCCCTGGATACGGATATTGATCTTTCTGGGGGGAATCTAAATAATAAATGAAAGGACAACAAGAATCGTGATGAATATAGCAGCCAGAATACCAATTGTGCGCAGATCTTGTCTGACATAAGTGTAATCTGGATTAAAGTTGTCAGGCAGATTGCTGCTGCTAGTTTTCGTTCCAGAAGAACTTGTTTGTCCCGAATCGTTTCTTGTATGTGTTTTGCGTGTACTTTTTTTACTCATTTATATAAGCGCTTTCTTCAATTTATTAATTCGTTTGCAATCGTGATGTGATCGCGATGCGATGATCATCTACCAGGTAAGGATAACATGAAATTAGGGTTAATGTTGGTTGGGAGGTGTTTTCCATGATGTCTACTTGAGTGGGTTCAACGATTTCACTATCGCTAACCACATAAGAGTAAGCACGTTGATTGGTAAATATCGTAATCTCATCTCCGGGTTTTAAGCGGTCAAGGTCGCGGAAGATCTCGCCAAAAATATCATTATGTGCGGACAGTACGACGTTACCTTTCTCACCAGGGTCGGTAGAACCGATATGTTGTCCGACGCCTTTCTTTAATTGCTCCCAACCGTCACCTTGCACAATGGGGGCATCGACACCAATTGCGGGAATTTGAATGCGGTTTGCCTGTTCAGGACCAGGTGTGGGGAGCGGGATGTCAGCTAAAGATTGGACCAAAGGTTTTAAATGCTGTGGGATTTCTGCTTCATTTGGACGGGCTCCTTCTGGTGAAGTTGGTGGCGTATGACCGGAAGGTAAAACCACTGAGACGATCAATGGCGTAGGGGTGAGAGTTGGCTGTTCGAGGGCTATGGCAACTTCATTGTTCAGATCACGCATCATGCTGACACCATTAAATAGAAGCAGGAGAAGACCAACAACAGCTAATAACTCAACGAAAAGAAGCAGCCCATCCAGGATTTTTTTCCTGCGTGGCGTTGTTGGATGCTCGGAGAGCTGATCAGCTTGTTCATCAAATTCACCCGTGCGCAGGTTTTCTAAGGAGGAACCATCCATATCAGGTGCAACGAGTACCACTCGACCTGTACGACGATATCTTTCTAACCGATCCTGACGGGAAGCGCGCCTTTTTTCTACCAACAGACGGCGTAATTCCTCAGCAGATAAATCTTCCGGGGAGACTGATTTTGGCACGGCTTGGATTATACCTTATTCAGGTCGACCAGGTCTTCGATCAGTAATCCAAACTTTTCTGCCTGATCTGGTCTGTCGAAGTGCTTTTTCACGTAATTTCTACCTCTGGTTCCCATCTCAATACCCTCATTCAGATTATCGGCCAAAAAAGCTATTCCATCTGCCAGAGCAGCTGGATTTCCTGGCGGTATAACCAAACCTGCACCTGCTGATTCGATTACCTTGCGGATCACCCCTGTCATTGCCAGCACTACTGGTTTTCCAGCAGCCATGTAATCAAAAACCTTGTTTGGATAGACTGTCCCGTAGAGAGGAATGGGCTTTAGTATAGCTATGCAGGCATCCGCAGCGGCCAGAGCAGCTGGCATTTCATTCTTAGGAATAGGAGGCAAGAATTTGAGGTTGGTCAATGCCATTTCCTCGGCCCGGGTCTGCAGGGCAGGTTTTTCTTTCCCATCTCCGAGTAAAACAAAGAAAATATCTGCCCTAATTTTCAGCAAACCAGCTGCCTCGAGAACTACCTCCAGGTCATTTGACATCCCATGTGCACCAGCATAAAGCACGATATATTTATCAGGATATCCCATTGTCTGAGAGGCTGCTTTTCCCATGGATTGCGGATCAAACATGCTGGTATCAGCCCCATTGGGAACCAGCTCAACCAGCCTTGCACCACGCTTCCGGGTATGGTCAATGAAACCTGGTGAGTTGACCACTACCTGGTCTGCGTGGCGGTAAAGGAATTTCTCCAACCATTCGGAGGCAGCGATCAGGATGGGTTGGCGAAGGACACCTACTGCGATGGCAAATGCAGGCCATAAATCACGGACTTCAAGCAGGAAGGGAGCTCCTTTAATCCGGGCTAAAGCCCAGGCTGTCAGGCTTTGGAATATTGGTGGTGAAGTTCCCCAAACCAAATCGACTTCTCTCACCTTTAATCCGGCGACAAATGAGGAGATCATAAAACTCATGAAGCTGAAAATGCGGTGAACGAAGCTGCGATGCAATGCAGGGTAAGTATATGCGCGCAAAATTGTAATCCCGGTACCTTCGGATTCTCGGTTTGAGTCATGCTCACTTTTGCCGGTTAAATAGCTGACTGGGCTGGCGATGATCGTCATCTTGTGGCCGCGTTTCGTCAGGTATTGAGCGATCTCATGGTGCCGGGTGCCACCCGGTTCGTCAAGAGCAGCAAATGCTTGGTGAATCAAGAGAATATGCATAATGACGGTTGGTATCTAATATCTGGAAGTGGGATTGAAGTATGTGCTATGAAACTTGAGGGAAATCCCACTCGGAAGTAAATTTGATTGGTAGAACTGATTCGATTTCAATTGCCAGCGAAAGTGCTGGGATCTTGTATCCATATGTTGGTGAAACCCAACCGGAGACCGGGGATGCTGAACCAGTCCCGAGAAGGAGTTCACCAGCTCGAATGAGCTGGATGACTGGCTGCCGATGGTTTTCAGGGTTCTCCGTTGCAGGCATAATGCCAATTTGAAGGCTGATCCAACCTTGTGGAGATCTCAATCGGAACCTCGTTTGCTGGCTGTTTTCATCATCAT
>DATKXE010000563.1:0-9677 GCA_035529195.1 Anaerolineales bacterium | reverse complement strand
TTTTGGGTATAGCAGATGCAGTGATGACAGATAACCTTATCGATCGTGTCCGATGGATTGCCGAACAAGTAGAATTAGCAACAACTTGATCCAGGGTATCTGAATCAATTCTGCAATCGTAGGACATAGATTCTCACATCTGAAACTCAAATGCGTCGAAATATTTTCTGATAAGTATTTGTTCTTCGCCTTCAAGTTAGAATTTCCTTGTGTACCTGAGATTAAAACGAGAAGCAACCCATTGTATCTTTCCCTTGCGTTCATTAGCGGAATGCTCTCTAAGTATTCAGTTATTGGCACAGGTTGAACTGTAGTGAGAAAATGATTATTATTTTTTGGACCAATTATTATGGTTTCAGCTAAAATACTACATCAATAACCTTCCTGAGAAAATTGCCGGGCAACTATTTTGTTTGTGAGTTCAAATCTTATTACCCCCATTGAAGGTTTATTGCCATAAAACGATAGGGAAGGCGGTTCGAGTTTCGTCCAACACCGTCCACAGAATAGGACACATCCCGAATTGATGATGTATCACGCTTTGTTATCAATTGGATCTATAAGGAAATTTAATCCCCAAGAGCACTCATCTAAGTAAATTCACATTTATTGTCTTCTGGAGCTAATGTCGCGTTTAAATCTTATACGACTGGTTTTTTTATCTTCACTATTTGAAAAAAAGCATTTCCAGGATCAGGAGTGGTTTACTAGATTTTTCGACAGGTGACTTTTCCGAGATGGTTCGATTGTGCATTTCTAACCAGGAATTACTTCAACGATAACACCAAGCCCATTGGCGCTTGCTTGAAGATTCTCATGTCCATGAGCTTAATATTCTTAGCTAAGTTGGGCACGAACTCCATTTGACATAAAATATCTTTATGAAGATCAACTCCTGGCGCGATTTCCTGCAATGTTAAGCCTTGAGGATCAAGTCTGAAAACAGCTCTTTCCGAAATAAAAATGATTCTTTTCTTGTTTTCAATGGCATAATCACCGCTAAAGCTAACTTGTTCGACTGCCTCAACAAACCGTCTGAACTTCCCTTCAGAGATAATCTCGATACCCTGATCTGTGATTTTGGTGATTAATCCTCCAACTGTAAAGGACCCCAAAAAAACCACCTTCTTTGAGTTCTGGCTGATATTAACAAAACCACCAACACCTGCAAGTCGTGAACCAAATTTGCTGACATTGACGTTTCCCTTTTGGTCAACTTGAGCCATACCAAGAAATGCAATGTCCAGTCCACCACCGTCGTAGTAATCAAACTGATAGGGTTGATCGATAATTGCTTCGGGATTAGCACTGGCGCCAAAGCTCAAACCCCCTGCTGGAATCCCTCCTATCGGTCCTGACTCTACGGTTAAAACAACATCGTCTAAAATCCCCTCCTCATCGGCGATTTTTGCTACCCCTTCAGGCATACCAATCCCAAGGTTTAAGATTGCTCCCGGTGTGAGCTCCAGGGCAGCTCGCCGAGAAATCAATTTCCTTTCATCGAGAGCCATCACTTTAAGCTTTTTAGAAAAGTCACGCTTTTCACCCGAGTAAGCTGGATTATAGGCTTCAGCAAAGGTTTGGTGATGATTCTCTTTAGATGAAATTACGATCGCATCGACAAGAATCCCAGGAATCTTCACCATTTTTGGATCTAATGTCCCTACTTCGACAACTTTTTCTACCTGAACAATCACTACTCCCCCGGAATTTTTTGCAGCCTGAGCAATTGATAATACTTCCAGCGATCCAACTTCTCGTTCCATCGTCACATTGCCATGCTCATCTGCGGTTGTACCTCTCAGAAAGGCAGCATCTATTGGAAAAGATTGGTAGAATAACCATTCTTTACCTCGTAAATTTATTACCTGAACGAGGTCTTCGGTTGTTGCTTTGTTTAGTTTTCCCCCACTATTCCTGGGGTCGATAAAAGTCCTTAATCCTACGTGGGTTATCGTTCCCGGTTTACCGGCGGCTATATCCCGGTAGAGGTGGCAGATCACACCCTGGGGGAAATTATAAGCTTCAATTTCGTTATCGATTGCCAGTTTCCCCAATCGAGGGGCTAAATTCCAATGTCCTCCGATTACTCTTTTTACTAACCCTTTGTGTCCAAGATGGTTTAGTCCACGGGTTTTTCCATCTCCTTGGCCGGCAGCATAGACGAGTGTCAACCGGTTTGGTTTACCACTATTCAGGAAGCGTCTCTCCAGAGCAATCGTTAATTCCTCTGGATGGCAAATGCCCACAAATCCACCAACCGCAATTGTGCTTTCATCGCGGATTAACTTTATCGCATCATCAACTTCCATTAGTTTTTTGCGCATAATTCTAACAATGCATTCTCATCATTAGCACAAATCCAGAGCGCGCCGGCAACGGCGCGCTGAGAGTGTTAATTCAATATAGAAATAATAGCCCAATATATGCCTGCGCTTTGACATCTATTCCCCAATCTCATCTCCTTCGGCTGCCCAGTGCCCTTCTCCATCGGCATCATCTAATCGGGTTCGCAGTTCAATCACGATTCCATTCAGCAGGTCGGCAGTGTCGAAATATACCCATTTCGATCCAATATGAGCGCCAGTACCGCTGGCTATTTTCTGAATGCCAGCCTTTTCCAATGCACTTACTTTTTCATCAAAATCTGATACTACTAATCGAAAGTGGTGAAGCCCCGGTCCATGATTCTCCAGGAAATCACTCCATATGCTTTGACCCTCGAGCGGTTCGATGAGTTCAATTTGTGTTGCACCCTGGCGTGCAAATCCCAGGAGTAAGCAGTATTGTCTCGGTTCACCATGGTAGGTTGATTCTGGATCGATTCCGTCGATTGGCCACTCTAGAATTCGAAATGGCCCAATTCCGAGAAGCCGGTAAAGATTATCTGCCATTGCGTGAAGATCTCGCACAACAATACCAATCTGGTCAACGTTACCATCCATTGGTATGAGGTTTTTCTCAACCATAACAGTATTAAGCCTTGAACATATTTGAACTTAGAGTTGGGCTCGATGCGCGTCAGTAGCATAATTTACCGGAATGCCTTTTTCTTTTTTCTCTACAAAGGCATAGGCAACTTTCTTAACTGCGGCGGCGATATCATCCAGATCACTCTTCTCAAGCAAGGGGTGCATACTGGCGAGCCAAAATACTTCTTCACACGCTTTTTCTGCAACAGGGCATAAACCTGGACCATACTCAACGTGACCCTCGTACCAAGGGCACTCAAATGGACATTTTGTGCCCCCATAACCTGTTTTATTAACAAAAAGTGGCTCAAGGTGCTGAGGGATCATCCATCTTGTTGTAGATAAATATCTGGTGTCGTAGATGCCTTCGGCCGCCAGTGCGAGAGCAAAATTGAGCATATCTGAGTTTAAGATTTCTGGTTGAATGCGGATGAGATAATAGAAGTACACTCGCTCTCCAAATGAAGGATTTGAAGGGAGAATTATTCCCGGCACATCTTTCAGTTGTTCTGATAAATAAAAGGCGTTTTCGGTTCGTTTGGTGATCATTGCATGCAACCTGTTCATTTGATGGATTCCGATGGCAGCCTGCATATTCGTGATGCGGTAATTGGTGCAAGGTAATCCCCAATGATATTTGGAAGCTGGCCCCATGGATTTATCACGGGCAAAATCCATGTAACTCCACATCTTATCGAACAGATCAGTGTCGTCCGTGATCACAAACCCCCCCTCACCTGTGTTGGTTAGTTTTCCGGTTATGGTGCTGAACACACCGACATGTCCAATCGTACCGATTTTCTGTCCTTTATAGGTTGCGCCTAATGATTGGCAGGCATCCTCAAGGACCCAAAGATCATGTTTTTTAGCCAGGTCCATGATCGGATCCATATCAATGGGGGTACCAGAAATCGTTACAGGGATAATAGCTTTTGTGCGTGGGGTGATTTTGCGTGCAATATCCTCAGGGTCAAGTGTCAGATGAACCGGGTCAATATCTGCAAAAATCGGGATTGCATTCTGCTCGAGAACGCAAGTATCGGAAGCAACGAATGTGTATGGGGTCACTATCACCTCATCACCAGGGCCAATCCCAAATGCAGCCAGGGCAATGTGTAAGGCGGTAGTACCGCTTGAAACTGCGATGGCATGCTTTACATTGAACCATTCTGCAATCACACGTTCATATTCGAGCGCTACTTCTGCTCGCCTGAGTTTCTTCTCTTTTGCTACCTGGATGAGTGCTTCAAGTTCTTCCTGCTCGAAAACATCAGACTCAACGATCGGACCTTTCGTGCGGATTGGAGTCCCACCATCGATGGCTAATTTATGCATAGATTGATCCTCCTCTATATTGAAGATAGCCGCTCTCGTAAAGATATCGAGAGCAAGGTTTGGCCAACCATGTGGTAGATAAACATCTCAAATGATGTCAGACAATTACCCCGTTACTGAAGGATAAATATGCTACTATACAGAATGCTAGCCTAGTTGTCGGACATCTTCAAGCCTAAAAATCTAATATTTACAGTATAGCAGGGAGAAAATCGGGTGTCAAGTGACATTAAAAGTAAGTTCTTGACAAAACTGGTGTTATTCTGTATATTAGTAGATGTCAGTTGTCATACATCTAATTATTATGAGTGATCAATCAGTTTTTACATCAGCAAGTTCCTGGTCTGGAGAAGCCCACGACAATACGCCTCTGGATCAACGCGTTGCTGAACAACTTCGAAAGATGATCATGGATGGCAAATTGGGACCAGAAACCCAATTGCCTAAGGAACCTGATTTATCGGCACTCCTTAATGTAAGCAGGAGCACAATCCGCTCGGCATTAACCATTTTAGAACAGGGGGGATTCATCTTGCGCCGGTGGGGTGTTGGCACATTCATTGCAAAAAATCCTCCGACATACAATAACTTAAATATAAATTCGGGTGTGACTCAATTGATCCGTTCGTCCGGGGCAGTTCCTGGGTGTCTAGAGACCCTGCTTTCCACGCGGCCAGCGAGCGAACACATCGCCAACCGTTTATCCATTGAACCTGGCACACCGATCGTTGTTATTGAGCGAGTTCGGCTAGCTAATGATCGCAGAACTGTGTTTACCCAAGATTATCTGCCGCAGGCGTTAATCTGCTCACTGGACAATGAGTTTTCCCTAAAAGAACTTGAGGATTACCTAGACGAGCATCAATCAATGTATGCTTACCTTCGCGATCGCTGTGCGATGGATATACATCATGGGAATGCCTGGATTCGGCCTCTGCTCGCTGAAGGCTATATCGCCGAAAAGCTTCAGTTGCCCCGGGGATCCAGTATCCTGCATATCGAACAAGTGGATTTTTCACCAGATGGAGTTCCTTTTGCCTTGGCAGATGAATATTATGTTGCGGATGCATTTACATTTTCTGTTTATCGAACAGCGTAGGAAAGAAAGGTCGATGATCAACACTTGGAAATAGAACCAGAAATTGACCGCATTGAGGAAATTCATTCCTGAAGAGGAAACCTGACTATGGCTAGTCAATTGCTTTCAAAAACAGATCATTCCCTTGCCGATGGTGAGCTCCAAGACCGGGTTGCACTAATCACGGGTGCGGCGTCTGGGATTGGACTGGTAATCTCCAAAAGGATCTACCAGGAAGGTGCCCTGATTGCATTGTTAGACATAAATGAAAAAACCTTGCAAAGTGCAAAAGATGATCTCTCTCATGAGGGGAATGCAGACCGTATTCTGACAATCCGCTGCGATATTACAGATGAAAATGATGTGATCCACGCAGTTCAAACTACAGTCGAACATTTTGGGAAATTGAATATTGCCATTAATAATGCCGGCGTATCCGTCAGCGTGCCTTCGGATGAGTGCACCTTAGATGAATGGAATTGGGTAATGGGAGTTAATTGCACCGGCAGCTTCCTGGTATCACGGGAAGCAATAAAGGCATTTAAAAAACAGAAAACGGGAGGTGTTCTTGTTTATGTTAACAGCGACAACTCCCTCAAACCCAGCAAACACTTTTTGGCTTACAACTCATCGAAGGCGGCTGTGCTGCATATGGCTCGCACAATTGCCAACGAATTTGGTCCTGATAATATTCGCGCGAATAGTGTGCTTCCAGGCGCTGTTTTCGGTGGTAGTGCAATGTGGACCAAAGAATTGCGTGAAGCCAGAGCAGCGATCCATGGTTTTCACCCTGATAAATTGGAGGAAGAATACAAAAAGAACAATGCATTGGGTGTGATCATTGATCCATCAGAAATTGCTGAATTGGTTGTATTCCTATCCAGCGACCGTTCTGCCAAGATGACCGGAAATGCCCTGGTGATCGACGGTGGAGGGTTGGGTGGCTTTGTTCGCTAGCCAATCAATGAGATATTGCGCCGTGATAAGTACATGGCGGATGAAAATCTAACGAAATGGAGAGAAACCATGATGTTTGAAGAACTTCGTCAAGAGGTTTTTGAGTGCCTCTTAGAATTACCCAAGAATCGCCTGGTCACGATGAGCAGTGGCACTATCAGCGGCCGTGATCTGGAAACAAATCTGGTGGTGATCAAACCCAGCGGATTTCGCTACGATAAATTGACTCCTACTGATCTGTTGGTAGTTGATTTAGACGGGAAAATAATCGAGGGAACATTAAATCCATCCAGCGATACCGGTACACACTTATATCTATACCGCAAATGTGCGGATGTGGTTGGGATAGTCCATACTCACTCACCTTATGCCAATGTATTTGGCATTCTGGGTAAACCGATATCCCCTTGCATAACATCAGCAGCGCTGCTGGGGGGAGAAATCCCATTGGGTGGCTACGTGCCGGTGGGAGGTGATGAGATTGGTGCCGAGATATTGAAGAAGATTGGTGACTCATCGGCAATCGTGATGCAGAGTCACGGTGTGTATACCATAAGCGATTCATCAGTATATAAAGCGACTGTTCTTGCTGCTGAAGTGGAGGAGATCGCCAAAATCGCGCACTTAGCTATGTTACATGGTGAGCCAATCATTCTCACTCCAGAACAAGTTGCTGAATTTCAGGAGATCTACGAAACGCTATATGGTAATTAGGAGCATGAATAATTAATAAGAACTATCAGGAGCTAGGGAGTGGGATCCGAATGCGGATTTCCGAGGGTTTCGTTCAATTCAACAACTCGGATTATTCTGTTGTTATTGGCGGCATCCTGCCAGAGAGCATGAGAACCAGATGGTAGCACCCTCGACGATGCCCGTGGGAATCTACGAGAAGGCACTTCCTGCTGAACTTTCCTGGGAGCAGTGCTTGGATATGGCTTCATCAGCAGGATACAATTTTTTAGAAATGTCAATTGATGAGAGCGAAGAACGCTTGGCCAGGTTGACCTGGCCACCTTCTGAACGTGCAAAATTGAGGGAAGCGATAAGTAATACTGGAGTGCCGGTTCTGACAATGGGTGTCAGTGGTCACCGAAAATACCCGCTGGGCAGTGCTTCAAGCGTCACCCGAGGTAAAGCAGTAGATATGCTTTACCGGGAGATCGAATTAGCCGCAGACATTGGGGTTAAGATCATTCAGGTTATGGGTTACGATGTATTTTATGAAACAAGCGATGACGATACTCAAAGACGGTATTTGGAAGGACTGAAGAAAGGTGCCCAGCGAGCAAGCACAGTTGGGGTGATGCTGGGGTTGGAGAACGTAGATGTGGAATTTGTAAATTCAGTGGAGAAGGCAATGGGTTTAGTACGCGCCGTCAACTCCCCTTGGTTCAATATTTATCCAGATATGGGTAATTTGATAGCAGCTGGCGAGGACCCTGTTAACCAACTTCGACTTGCTGAAGGTCACATCGTTGCAATCCATGTCAAAGATGCTGTCCCAGGGGTATATCGAGGAGTGGCTTTTGAGAGTGGTGCTGTTCCATTTAGAGATGTATTCCGAACCCTGGCCGAGATTGGTTTTTGGGGTCCAATGGTAGTCGAGATGTGGGCCCACATGCAACCAGGTGGAAACGCATTAAAACCTGCAATCAAGGCACGCAAGCTGGTAGACCAATTGATTTCGTCTGCCTGGAAATCGTGAATTGTTTTCGGGATAGCAAGTCATTATAAGAATACTGGATTTCAGATCGAATGTGAGGAGATTAATCTTGAAATATCTTGCAAAGAACAGCTTATGGCTGGAACCAATAAGGAAAGGAATTGAATATCTATGACACGTTCCAACACTGAAATCAGCCCGCCCAGTATGCTCCAGTCGGTTGATTCAGCGACTCTAATCAAAGAACTACCAGGTGAGAAATTAGCCTGGATGCTCCAAAAAATGTGTGAAACGCGTTATTTTGAAGAGAAAGCGGAAGAGTTGTATACGCGGGGATTGGTGCATGGCACGATGCATCTCTCCATCGGTATGGAAGCCTCACCTGTAGGGAGCATTGCTGCGATTGAAGCAGATGATTTGATCATTCACCATCACCGTGGACATGGTCATACAATTGCTAAAGGAGCTGACATCACGATCATGATGGCAGAGTTTTTAGGAAAAGAGCCGGGCTATTGCAGAGGGCGTGGGGGTTCGATGCATATTGCCGATATCCCACATGGAAACCTGGGAGCGACTGGCGTTGTTGGTGGCGGCATTCCCATCGCAGTGGGTATTGGATTGGCTTTGAAAATGAAGAATTCTTCAAGAGTTTTGCTCTCTTTCTTTGGAGAGGGATCGACAAACGAAGGTTCTTTCCATGAAGCTTTGAATATGGCCTCCCTTTGGCAACTGCCGATTGTATTTATCTGCGACAATAATCATTATGGCATGTCAATGCATTTTCAGCGTTCTATGAATATTGAATATATATCTTCTCGAGCAGCATCCTATGGAATACCTGGTATATCCACAGACGGCAATCAAATTCTCTCTGTATACCAGGTGGTCTCCGATGCAGTCACTCGGGCACGCTCCGGTGAAGGTCCTTCCCTTGTAGAGAATATTACCTATCGCTGGCGAGGACATTCAAAGAGTGATCGAAACCTTTACCGGACAAAGGAAGAAATCGCCGAATGGATGGAGCGCTGTCCGATTAATAGTTTCAAAAAATTGCTGATCGAATCAAAATTGATGACTGAAGATGAAGTCGATCAAGTTGATCGACTTGCTAAGGAGGTTATCGATCGTGCAGCTGAGGAGGCGATCTTACTTCCTGAACCTAGCCCAGAGAACATGGAAGACGAGGTGTATGCACCATGAGTGATAATGGAAAGCGGGAAATCACTTATCTTGAGGCGGTACGTGAAGCGATGGTCCAGGAGATGCGCCAGGATGAAAATGTATTTCTTCTTGGAGAAGATATCGGGGTCTACGGGGGCGCCTTTGGTGTGAGTAAAGGGATGCTTGAAGAGTTTGGTCCTCAACGTGTTCTCGAGACGCCAATATCCGAAGCGGGCATAGCTGGTACAGCAACGGGTGCTGCTTTAATGGGGATGCGACCGATCATGGAAATCATGTTTATGGATTTCATTACTCTTTCCCTGGACCAATTGGTGAACCAGGCTGCAAAGATGCGATTCATGTTCGGGGGCAAGGCAAGTATTCCTCTCGTCTGCCGTGCACCTGCGGGGTCTGGAACGGGAGCAGCTGCCCAACATTGCCAGAGTCTTGAAGCCTGGTTGGTCCATGCACCGGGGATCAAAGTGGTCTCGCCTTCGAACGCTCA
>DATKXE010000562.1:0-2673 GCA_035529195.1 Anaerolineales bacterium | reverse complement strand
TAATTTGCCCATAATGTTCTCACGATGCCGGGCTACCGTCTTGGGGCTGATACTGAGCTGCTCAGCGATCTCCGTGTTGCTGGCACCATCCGCCAATAAAGTCAACACCTCGTATTCTCGGGGGGTCAATCCATCCAATGTGGCTTGTTTATTGGGTTGTTGCGATTGAGTCAAATAATCACTGACCAGCAGCTTGGCTAATGTCGGATAGAGATATACCTCTCCCTGCGCAGTGACCCGGATGGCAGTAATCAACTCCTCGGGTGCAGCTCGTTTTGGCACATATCCGGATGCTCCCGCATCAAGCATTTTAAAAAAATATTCCTCATCCTCGTGGATGGTTAGTGCTACCACCGCTGTATCGGGTGCCAGCTGCTTGATACTGCGGGTGGCATCAATTCCAGACATATCCGGGAGGCCAATATCCATTAATACTACCTCCGGTTTGAGCAGGGATATTTTATTGAGCGCTTCACTCGCGTTTTCTGCCTCACCGACAATCTCCATATCACTCTCACCTTCCAACAACATGCGCAAACCTGTGCGCACTACTGCATGGTCATCAACGAGCAACAGGCGAATTTTCATCATCAATTTCCTCTACTGGAATACCGTATGGGATATACACATTTACCCGCGTCCCCGAACCCGGGTAAGAATTAATCTCAAATGTCCCTCCCAATAAACTCGCTCTCTCCTGCATGCCGATTAATCCCCACGAAGGTCTAGCTGTGGATTGCATGGTTGTCCGATTGAATCCGACACCATCATCTGTCACTTCCAAGCGCACCCCCTCAATTTGATAATCAAGGGTTATTTTAGCTTGATTGGCTGCGCTGTGTTTGATCACATTGGTCAGAGCTTCCTGGGCGATTCGAAACAAGGTGGTTTTTATCTCGGTCGATAATTCTGTTTTTTCATTGCTCACTGAGACACTCAATTCAAGGGGCAGCCGTTTTTCTATCTCTCCCGCGTACCAGCGTAAGGTTGCTCCCAATCCCAGGTCATCTAAATGAGATGGGCGCAAATCAGAGATTAACCTTTGGAGCTCTATCAGGGAATGTTCTACCAATCGCTCCAGCTGGTACAGATTGGCTGAAGATTTAGCTCCATCGTTCTGTATGGAAGAAGCCACCCCACGCAATCCCAATCCGATAGCGGTGAGTGCTTGACCCGTTTCGTCATGCAGTTCGCGCGCTATCCTTTGTCGCTCAGACTCTTGCGCTGCCACGATTCTGCGCAGCATCTCCCCCCGCAAGACCTCTCTTCTTTGAGCTTCTTCCAATTGGGCTGTTTGCAGATCTGCTATCCGCCGCCTCGTTTCCACTTCAAACGACCGCAGCACCCTGATGATGAAAACAGCTGCTAAGATAGCTGCACTTGCGCGGATTATTTCCACAGGAAATCCAAAGAGCTGGAAAAACAAATCCTCATTAATCACGTTGGATGGTGGAATAGGACTTTCAACTGGAAAAGTCTGCCCAGCCAAGCCATACCACAAAAAAGCGATAGCAGCCCAAAGGCTATCGCGTCCAAATCGTGCCATGCCAGCTCTGCGAAATTCCCGCTGCTGAACAATCAATCCTGCACTGGCGATTAATGCTGCTGGGACGGCTAGTACATATCGGGTCCAGGCGTGAGCAACATGTTGTAAATCTTGTCCAAGTGGAAATCTGCCGCTGATGATCAGCAAACCCAGTCCCCAGATGGTGATCATACCTAACGGGATCAACAGGCTGAAGCGTTGGGATCGTTCGCTTCTCGCAATTAAGAAAACACCGAATGCCGCTAATGAGAGAAAGGAGAAGGTCAAAATCACCAGATCTATCCCCGCCCAAAGCATAGGATAGCTGTACTGCCCTGGTAGGATCCCCTCGAGTTCCCACATTTCTATCCATTCATGAATCCCATGCAGGAATCCAAAGACAGCCATTGGACGAAAAGCATGGCGCAGCCGTTCATTTGTCGCATGACCCAGTTCCAACAAGATCGCCAGGCCCATGCAGAAAAATGCTAGCCCATAAAAGAAATAAATCAGTGATAAATAAGGCGACTGCATTAACTTGTTTAGCTTTCCACGGGATCCGGCAAGAGTTCGCTGACCTGCTCTATCAAATCAACCTCTGGTTGGAGTACAAAATCCCAAAATCCGCTTTGTGCACGTGTGGATGGGAACCTCTGGTTGCGAGCCAGATAGATTTTTCGGAACAAACTCATGCTTTCCACTTCCACTTCTACTATTTTCCCCATTTCCAGGCCGCGTTTGGCAGCTAATCTTGAAATGAAGGCTACCCCAATCCCTTCCTCCACGGCTATTTCAATAGCTTCTGCGTTGCCTAAACCCACGACAACATTGAGCATGTCGAAGGAAATATCATGTTCCAGCAAACCTTTCTTTAAAACTTCTATAGTTCCCGCGCTCTCCTCCCGCAAAATCATCGGCTCATCTAGCAAATCATCCGGGTAAACCCGCCTGAATTTTGTCCATGGGTGATTGGCCGGTACGATCAAAATCACTTCATCGGTAAAGAAATCTTTGTATTCCAATTCGCGGTGATCGATCCGCCGGCTGGAGATACCCAGCGCTACTTCGCCAGAAATCAGCTGCTTAATGATCGAATTTCGGCTGGATACCAGCACATTGATCCGCACCAAAGGGAAAATACGCCGATA
>DATKXE010000561.1:0-5292 GCA_035529195.1 Anaerolineales bacterium | reverse complement strand
CGAGGAGGAATGGCAGGACTCGAAAGCATTGTCACTGATCTAGAAGCTTATTACCAAAGCAATCAATCATGGGAAGGAGCAGAACAGGTACTAAAATTTCCAGGTCAAAATCAGGGAAATCGCCGCGGTACCCAGGGAAATCCTTCTGGAATGGGGGGGATGATGAGCCAAAATCTGCAGCTGACGGATGTCCAGGGGAACTTAATAGTGGATTCTAGGAATCCGAATGCAGCTGGAAGATTAGATAGCACTGAATTAGAGCAAGCCATTGCCCTCCAAATGGATGACAAAGTTGTCGGATATCTGGTACACGAGGGAGGCATAGTTTTCACCAGCGGCGATGATACAGAACTGGTCAACAGGTTGACCCGAGCGGCATATATTGCAGCTGGAGTAGCGATTGGATTTGCTTTACTACTCGCGCTGCTTCTCAGCTCGCGTTTGCTCAAACCGGTACGAGCTCTAACTCAGGCTGCATCGGATCTGGCAGAAGGGGATTTATCCCAGCGGGTTGCCATTCAGGGTCATGATGAGCTGGCTGTTCTCGGCCAGACATTCAACCAGATGGCCAGTTCGCTCGAAAATGCTGAGCAGAGCAGGCGTGCCATGACTGCAGACATCGCACATGAGTTACGAACACCATTAGCAGTGCAACGTGCCCAGCTCGAAGCTTTACAAGATGGAGTCTATCCGGCAACTGATGAGAATTTGGGTGCGCTCTTAAAGCAAAACATTTTGCTTACCAGGCTGGTTGCGGATTTACGTACTCTTGCTCTGGCGGATGCAGGACAGCTGCAGCTCGAAAACATTGCGACAGATTTAGAAAAGTTGACAGCCAGAGTAACGGATCAATTCAGACCCCAGGCAGATGAAATGGGAATTCAACTTCAATTTTCGAAGCAGGGCAACTGCCGAGAAATCAGCCTTGACCCGGGTCGGGTGGAACAGATCATTGGGAATTTAATATCAAACGCGCTGAGATACACACCAGAGAAAAGCTGGGTGAAGATAGATTTGGATTGTTCAAATAAAAAGGCTGTATTAACCGTCCGAGATAATGGCTCCGGTATCCCTGAAGAAGCGGGGGAACAAATTTTTGAGCGTTTTTATCGGGCCGATAACAGCCGCAGTCGAGCAGAAGGAGGCACAGGATTGGGATTGGCGATCGCCCGTCAGCTGGCGGAAGCCCAGGGTGGGGAACTGACTGCCAGCAATCATCCTGAGGGTGGTGCAGAGTTCCGGCTTGCTTTTCTGGTTGAAGATGGCGAATAAATGGTAACTAACAATGTCACTCGAATGCTAGATGCGAAAGGCATTGCATACCAAGCTTTTGATCTGCCCAAAGAAAAGCTCAGCGCTATGGAAGCGGCGAGCTTTCTTGGAGTTGAACCAGAGAAGGTATACAAGACGATCGTTGTAACCCGAGAAATGCGAGGAAGACCTGTCCTGGCATTGGTTCCCGCTCCTCAGGAGGTTGATTTAAAAGGCTTATCGCGGGCCCTGGGAGAGAAAAAAATTCACATCGCGAAACAGAAACAGGCTGAACAATTAACCGGATTACAAACCGGGGGTATATCCCCTTTGGCGTTAATCAATCGCAGATTTCAAGTGGTGATTGATTTCTCAGCCCAATCACAGGAGGAAATCTATGTTTCGGGCGGACAAAGGGGGCTCAATATTTGTCTGGCAACGGAGGCATTGATTGAGTTGACCAATGCAGATGTAGCAGCAATCAGCAAGTGATATGCGGAGGGTTAATTCCTGGTTTGCTTGTGTGAATTGCATATTAATCCTATAATTCAACTAGCAATTGACCCAGGAGAAGGAAATGAGCGAGCAACCCGAAAGTAACGAGCCAATCATTATCTGCCAAGATGTTCATAAGTGGTTTGGTAGTTTTGAAGCATTGCGGGGAATTTCAATGGAAGTGAAAAAAGGAGAGGTGATTGTAATATTTGGCCCTTCGGGTTCCGGCAAATCGACCTTTATCCGCACTTTAAACCGGCTGGAAGAACACCAAAAAGGAAAGATCGTAATCGATGGGATCGAACTTTCCAAGGATGTGCATGACATCGAGGCAGTACGTATGGAAACAGGTATGGTGTTTCAGCAATTCAACCTATTTCCCCATCTGAATGTGCTGGAAAACATCATGCTTGCGCCGGTGCAGGTTCGAAAAAAGTCCAAGTCGGAAGCAGAGGAGATTGGTCAGCAGCTATTAGAACGGGTGGGAATCCCTGAACAGGCTGAGAAATACCCCAACCAGCTCTCCGGCGGTCAACAGCAGCGGGTCGCGATCGCACGGGCATTGGCGATGCAGCCGAAGATCATGCTCTTTGACGAGCCAACTTCAGCGTTAGATCCAGAGATGATCAAGGAAGTATTGGACGTGATGATTGAACTGGCTCAAACAGGGATGACAATGTTGGTCGTTACACACGAGATGGGATTTGCAAGGGGGGTTGCCGACCGCATGTATTTCTTCGATGAGGGATTAATCGTGGAAACGGGAAGCCCGCATGATATCTTCCACGATCCTCAGGAGGACCGCACCAAGCTGTTCCTTTCTCAAATATTGTCCCATTAATCATCATGAAATGAACTTAATAGTATCTGCCGCCGGGAATGGCGGCTGATCTTCTTTTAAAAAGAGCTGCTATAGTTCACTCATTTCAGGAAATATTAATAAAAACCGGTATCTAAATGGGGTAAATTCTTCGGATGTGGAGATTTTTATAGTTGAGAGATTTAAATCAGGGATCAGCCTTTGATCACTACCACGGGTCTTAACCGGGCGACCTTATTAGCAATACCAGCTTTATGGACAGTCTCAACCACGGCATCAACATCTTTATAGGCTTGAGGGGCTTCTTCTGCCAGTCCAGCCATAGAACCAGCCCGAATGTGAATACCACGCGATTGGAGTTCTTTGCGCAGGTCCTCGCCCCAGATTGATTTCTTGGCTTTGCTGCGGCTCATCGTGCGACCAGCACCATGGCAGCTGGAGCCAAATGAACGGCTCATGCTCTCGGGTGTACCTACCAGAACCCAGGAAGCAGTTCCCATGCTGCCTGGAACTAACACGGGTTGACCAAAAGAGCGATATTCGGACGGTAATCCCTGGAAGCCTGGCCCGAATGCACGCGTGGCTCCTTTACGGTGTACGCAGACTTCAATAGGATTTCCATCAACCTCATGGGTTTCAATTTTACCCATGTTGTGAGCGATGTCGTACACCTGGGAAAGATGCCAATTGGGAACTTTTCCCGCCAGAGATTCTTCAAAAGCCTGGCGTGCGAAATGAGCCAATACCTGACGATTTGCAAAAGCATAGTTGGCAGCACCTTGCATAGCACTATAGTAATTTCTACCCTCTGGAGAATCAAGGGGAGCACAAACGAGCTCGCGGTCTGGGAGATTGATCGAATAACGTTTCACAGCCCCTTGAAATTCACGCACGTAATCTGTGCAAATTTGATGTCCAAATCCCCGCGAACCGCAGTGGATCATGACCACCAGATTCCCAGTGATAAGCCCCATTGATTGAGCTGCTTGAGGATGGAATACTTGATCGACTACATCGACTTCGATGAAATGATTTCCCGCACCCAGTGTCCCTAATTGGTGTTGACCACGTTCTTTTGCTCGTTTGCTGATCTTTGATGGGTCTGCTCCTTCAAGACATCCGTTCTCTTCCGTGCGGCGTAAATCTGCTTCGCTAGCATAGCCGTGTCTTAACGCCCAGCGACTACCATCAATGCATACCCTTTCAAGCTCATTGATTTTTAATTTAATATGCCCCTTTTTCCCAACCCCGCTGGGACACAATCGATTAAGGGTATTTGCTAAATCGGCAAGGTTGTTGCTTACGGATTCGTATTCGATTTGAGAGGCAAGGAGCCTTACGCCACAATTGATGTCGTAGCCGATTGCACCAGGAGAAATGATGCCATGCGGTAATCGAGTAGCAGCAACTCCGCCAATCGGGAAGCCATAACCCTGGTGGACATCTGGCATAACAACTACCGGTGAGACCAGGCCAGGTAAAGTGGCAGCATTGACTGCTTGTTCAAGAGATTTATCACCCTTGATTTGATCGAGTAATTGCTTGGTGGCAAATATGCGCACTGGGACTAGCATATCTGGTCGATAAGATTGTGGAATTTCCCATTCATATTGGTTTACCTGGATTAAATCTTGTAGGTTCACCATGACCGATTCTCCCAACTCCCCTTATGGTATAGGCTCTGGATTAGACATCAAAAACGATGTTTGCGCTTAAACCCAGCTCGGTTTCGATTATATTCAGGTTATGGTAGGTGGCTGCTTTGATTTCTTTTCCCATTGATTCGATCTTTGCCCCAATAACCTGGGTCTTCAATTGATCACCCTCGAACTGCAGGTCGAAATGATCGAAGGCAAGCCCTTCCGATTCAGCAAGATATAGCAATTCGTTTAGAAAGTCGATCAGCAGTGTTTCAGGTTCAATATTATGCAGTGAAAAAAGGTGGGAAATGCGTGGCTGGGGTGAAACCTTCGTTCCAGTAAGATGATACATACCCCGTGCAGCCTGCTCCAGCAGTCTGCCCAGATCGGGTGCCCAGACCTCCAATTCCCAATCCGCTGTATGTGCGATTTCTCGGAATCCTGAATTAGGTTGGGTACGCATAATGCCAGTATACCATTCGCTAGTTAGAGATTTAAATTAATGCCCAGTTCGAAATGACACATTTGCGCATAGATTTATTTAAATTGTGCAGAACGAACCATCTTGCAGGATGATCAGCTTCCTTCTATAATAAAACATTGATCATGAGCTCTCTACAAGACAAACTTTCACTCTTCGAATCTCGATTGCAATCGCTAATTGAGCAAGGAACGACGCGGATTGTGCCCAAGGGAGGTTATCAAAATCAGATCAGCTCGAAGTTGATTGCGGCAATGCAAAGCAGCATCAAGCTTGATGAGGCTGGACATCCGATAGCAGCTGATACGTACATCTTGGTGGTTGACCAGGAGACTGCCAAATTACTGGCAGAAGATCCATCCATAATTGAGGAATTGCTCCAAATTCTGATAGAAGCTGGAGCGAAATCCGAAGTAAGCTATCAGGCGTTACCCAAGATCAAAATCAGCGCGGAAAGCACAATGGAACCAGGCAGGTTTGAGATATTATCTCACTATGGGATTCAGGAAATAGCTGAAACGAGCACATTGGCGATAGATCCAAATGATGGAATGCCTGTACCTGAATACGCATTCTTAATCATCAGTGGAGGACAGGTTCACCCC
>DATKXE010000560.1:0-3355 GCA_035529195.1 Anaerolineales bacterium | reverse complement strand
CGCCATTCGCATGGCGGGAGTGTTCATGATCTCCCTGGGCACCATCTGGCTCCGCACCGGATTGATGCGGCGCGGTTGGGCTATTCTGACCTACGCCCTGGCGCTGGTGCTGCTGCTGAGCATCAGTTATTCCCTGTGGGTGACCCTGATCTTACCAATCTGGGTGCTGGTGGTCAGCGTTTACTTCCTGATCCTGAACCTCCGTGAACCAGGTATGGATGCATTGGACGAGAATTGATAGCGGGCATTGGATACCCAAAACCTGCCATGAAAACCCGAAAAATGAGAAGAGTCTCAGCCCGTTACAGATGGGATCGCTTGAAGGTGAGCTTTTGGTTCGCCCCGCTGGTCATGTCCCTGGGAGCGATCCTGCTGGCCTGGGCGATGTATTGGGTAGATTTACGCATCCCCAATGAAACCTTGCAGGACACCCATCTCGTTCTCTCGAGCACTCGCGGTGAACTGCGCACTCTGCTGCTGGGCATAGCCACCACCACCCTGGCAACTGCTGGAGTGGTCTTCACACTGCTCACTCTGCCGCTTTCAACCGTAGCGGCGCAGTATGGCTCTCGCTTGCTGCGAGTCTTCCTGGGCGATCGCACCACCCAGCTCGTTCTGGGCATGTTTGTGGCTACATTTGTCTATTGTCTGGCAGCTGCTCTTTCCATCCCTCCGGTCGTGGTAGAACCACAAGGACCTCAAGTTACTGCCACGGTTGGATTGCTCTTGATGCTGGGGAGCTTTTCCTCGCTGATCTTGCTCGTCCAGCATATCAGCACCATGCTGCAAGCCCCCAATATCGCCGCGGCGGCGGGTGCAGAACTGCGGGAGGTGGTCAGCGCGGAGATCCCGGATGAAGTCACCAGCGGCGATGATGGTGATGGCGGATTTGAAAACTGCCCCAGCAGCCTGGTGGAGACAGACGGCTATGCGGTGCAGGTGAGGAGGACCGGTTACATCCAGTACATCGATCCGGAGATCATGCTGACCCTGGCCCAGGAAAAGAACCTGGTCATCCGCCTGCTGCGCAAACCGGGTCAATTTATCCAGCGTGATATGGCTGTTGCCCTGGTCTGGCCCGCTGGTCTGGTTAATAAGGAACTGGATCGACAAATCCGTCACGCTTTCCAGATTGGAAACGGACGCACACCCACCCAGGATGTCGCCTATGCGGTCAACCAGCTGGTCGAAATGGCGGTACGCGCCATGTCTCCGGCGATCAATGACCCTTTCACAGCCATGACCTGCCTGGATTATATCGGTGAAGGTCTGGCGATGTTTATCCGGCAGGGTGAGAAAGGCTCTCGTTTCTACGACCTGGATGGCAGGTTATGCCTAATTTTGGAGCCGGTTACATTCGCAGAGCTGCTCAGCACCGCCTTCGATATGCTGCGCCATTGCAGCTGCGACAATGCCAGCCTCCTGCAGCACATGCTGGAGGTGATCGATGCCGTTGGCCAGGAGGCGGGTTCGCCCGAGGCGCGCCAGGAGCTGCTTCGTCACGTAAGTTTGATCCAGGCGGAAAGCCAGGCCGGCGCCTTGATCGAGCAGGACCGGCAGCGCATCCAGCGGCGCGGCGAGACCCTGCAAACGAAATTGGCCGAAATAAGTTTCGAAGGCGAACCATGAGCATCTGCGCACCGGTTTGTCATACCTGCAACAGTAACTATGCGCCGGGTAACGGCTATGCGATCAAGCTGGGCACCACCGCCATAGCCTTCTGTGGTGGGGTGTCGCTGGATCAACAATACCTGACCCTGCCTGTTGGCGGCGGTTTAGGTGGTCTGTTGGGCGGGTGATCGGAGGATCCAGACTATGAGCGATATAAAGGGAGATAAGATCATGAAGGACAGCGAAATACTCGGCAGTTCAGATTACATCCGGCTCGTACTGTGGATTGCCGTGATGGCCGTCCCGGTTGCATTGCTGACATTGATCTACCTGGTGTTATACAAAGGAGGCACGAGTCTGGTATGGGAGACATTTCCAGACACTTTGAACATCTCCCGACCGGTCTATACCATCATGGTCGCCACGCTCGGCGGGCTGCTGGTTGGCCTGGGCCTGCGCTATCTTGGAGTGCGGCACGGAGAGTCGCTTCAGAAGGAAATGGAATCAGGGCGGGTGCCGTATAGCGGTGTGCCGGGTTTAGTAGTGACGGCGCTGGTCGGATTGATCAGCGGCGCCAGCCTGGGTCCGGAGGGTCCTCTGGGGCACATGGGTGCAGCCTTTGGAAGCTGGTTTTCACAGCGCCTCAACCTGTCCCTGGAAAAGTCGCGCATCATGACTCTATCCGGCATTGCGGCGGCATTTGGCGGTTTTTTGGGGACACCGCTTGGTGGGGCATTCATGTCCATGGAATTCACCGGCTCGCTGACCTATCCGATCTACGCCAACATGATCGCCGCTACTGTGGCCGCGCTGATTGGCGCACAGGTAGTGTTCAATCTCACCGCGATCTTGCCAAATCTAGCCCTGCCCTTCCCGCCCTATGACGGCTTTTTGTGGGTGCATCTGCTGTACGCAGTGATTTTAGGCCTGGTGGGCCTGGGGATGGCCTTCCTGTTCAAAATCATCTACCAAACCGTCACCCGCCTGGTAAAGCCGTTAGACCGCAACCCCCTGCTGAAACCGGTGGTTGGTGGGTTGATCTTTGGACTGGTCGGCGCCTGGCTTCCGCTGACGCTGCATTCCGGCGAAGCAGAACTGGAGACGATCCTTGTGGAAGGCGCACAGATCGGCGCTGCCATGCTGCTGCTGCTGGCGATTTTCAAGCTCTTCACCCTGAGCATCTGCCTGAGCAGCGGGTTTCCGGGTGGCTTTGTGTTCCCGCTGTTGTTTTCCGCCGGATCGTTGGGCTATGGTATTCACCTGGTCTTCCCGTTCATCCCGCTCAGCGTGGCGATCGTGGGCATGATGGCAGGCATTGGCGGAGCGATCATGCGCATGCCGTTCACGGTGATCCTGCTCATGCTGATGTTGAGCAACCCTGCTTTGATGCCTATCAGCACGATAGCTGCCTTCACTGGTTTCTTGAGCGCCACTCTCCTGGAAGCGGGTAACGCCCGGCGGGCCATGTACCAGGCATCCGAAAAGAGAAGAGATGTGTATCTTTCGTCGAAACCCAAAGCCGGTGGCTGAGTTTCGGAATGGACCCGCAATAAATGGAGCTATGATGACATGAATAATCAATCTGGTCGGTTAGTGATTTACTTGGTTGGTCTCGCCAGCATCTTTGTGATTCTGTTCGGAATCCGCGGGACAGCATCGATCATCAACCCAATCTTGCTGGCGGTGGTGATTACCATCACCGTGCTGCCCATCCCAGGCCGGCTCACCAAGAAAGGTATGCCCG
>DATKXE010000559.1:0-6134 GCA_035529195.1 Anaerolineales bacterium | reverse complement strand
CGATGTGCACCACTCCCACTATGGGCGTATCTGCCCAATCGAGACTCCTGAGGGACCCAATATTGGTTTGATTGGACGTCTGGCATCCTACGCCCGAGTCAATGAATATGGGTTTATTGAGACCCCATATCGAACTGTTCAGAAATCACTGCCCTCAAATGATCCTCGGTTGATAGGGAGAGCTTTACGAGAAGACCTGGTTAACAAGAAAACAAAAAAGGTGATTGGCAAGATGGGTGAACGTATCACCAAGATCATGGCTCGTTCGATCTCAACCTCTGGAAAAGATGAGATTTTGATCGTGCCCTACGTAACCGATGAACGGGAATTCCTTTCCGCTGATACAGAAGACAAATTCGTAATCGCCCAAGCAAATACACCTCTGACTGAGAATAATGAATTCATTCGCAGTCGAGTATCAGGCCGGCAACACTCCGGATTCGATTTCTTCAGCCCCGAAAATCTTGACTATATGGACGTTGCACCAAACCAAACGGTTGGGATAAGTGCCGCATTGATCCCATTCCTTGAGCATGATGATGCGAACCGTGCATTGATGGGTTCGAACATGCAGGCTCAGGCAGTCCCATTGATTAAACCAGATATCCCTCAAGTATCAACCGGAATGGAATTCCATGCCGCGCGTGATTCGGGCCAGGTGATTGTCACCGAAGAAGATGGCGAGGTAATTTCAGTTACTGGAAAGCATGTGATTGTTCGCAATGGTGATGGTGATCACCTTTATCAATTAAGAAAATATCAGCGTTCAAATCAAAGCACTTGTATAGATCAAAGGCCAGCCGTTGTTAAAGGGCAGCGGGTGAGTAAGGGAGACGTGATTGCGGATTCATCATCCACCGACAAAGGGGAGCTGGCCTTAGGCCAGAACGTCACCGTCGCTTTTCTTTCTTGGGAAGGAGCGAATTTTGAAGACGCGATCGTGATTTCGGAGCGACTGGTACAGGAAGATTTATTTACATCTGTGCATATTGAGAAGTATGAAGTTGAATCACGCGATACAAGGTTGGGACCGGAAGAAATAACTCGTGATATTCCAAATGTCGGTGAAGATGCGATCAAGGATTTAGATGAACAAGGTATCATCCGCATTGGCGCTGAAGTTGGACCGAATGATATCCTGGTCGGTAAAATTTCACCGAAGGGAGAACGGGAATTGTCTCCAGAAGAGAGATTACTGCGAGCAATTTTTGGAGAGAAATCACGAGATGTAAAAGATACCTCCTTACGAATGCCGCATGGTGAACGTGGAAAAGTAGTGGATGTTAAGGTGTTTACCAGAGAGGATAATTCTGATTTATCCGCAGGTGTGGATATCATGGTCAGGGTTTCTGTTGCCCAACGCAGGAAGATCACTGCTGGTGATAAAATGGCGGGTCGTCATGGAAATAAAGGCGTAGTTTCACGGGTTGTCCCAGTTGAAGATATGCCATATCTTGAAGATGGGCGACAAATTGATATTATTCTCAATCCAACCGGCATTCCGGGGAGAATGAACTTGGGTCAAGTTTTGGAAACCCACTTAGGATGGGCATCCAGCAGATTAGGCTTTCGGGCGATTTCTCCAGTATTCGATGGTGCAAAAGAGTCTGAAATTGAAGCTGAGTTAGCCAGAGCATGGATGATTGAACATGCCTGGGAAGAAGTCGGAGAAAAGGCTTGGGAATGGCTTAAGCAATTCGAGTATGATCCGGAAACCATCAAAGATGACGGTGAAGTCCGCAATTTGTACTTAGAAGGATGGCTCGGAGAACGAGATTACGATGTTTTCCGGCTCGTATCGGACCACCAGTATGCTCGAAGAGCGGTACTTGTTGAATGGTTGAAGGATAAAGACTTTAACCCTGATGAAATTCTCGATTTTGAGGATATGGATATATCTGAGCATGATCGCCCTGAACAAGATACCAGGGCAGTAAACGCTTGTTTGAGATTGTGGATGCTAGATCTGGGCAAAAAGGTGGGAATAACAACAGATAGTAAACTATGGGAGCGAGCAAAGAAGACCATGATGGAGACCAGCCTCCCAATTCCAGTTTTAGGGAAGCAGCGTGTTCGCGATGGAAAATCGGGAAAACCCTACGATCAACCGGTCACTGTGGGTATCATGTCTATCATGAAGCTTCACCACCTAGTTGAAGATAAAGTCCACGCTCGTTCGACCGGTCCGTACAGCCTCGTTTCTCAGCAACCACTGGGCGGTAAAGCTCAATTTGGTGGTCAGCGATTTGGAGAGATGGAGGTTTGGGCGTTAGAAGCTTATGGCGCAGCTTACACGCTCCAGGAAATGTTAACTGTAAAATCTGATGATGTTCAAGGTCGTGTAAAGACATATGAGGCGATTGTTAAAGGAGAACCAATGGAAGAACCAAGCATACCAGCCTCATTCCGGGTGCTTGTCAAAGAATTACAGAGCTTGGGTCTTGCTGTCGAAGCAGTAACAGATACTGGTGAAATCATCCGTTTTGGAAAGGATGAAGAGCGTTCAAGACCACCGCGGATTTCCACTGGTTTATTGGGATTAGGAGAAGATTTCTGATCAGATCGAATCGCCCGCAGAGGCTTGACGCTCATTTAGGGGCGTGGTAAAATCCCAGATCGTTGTCCATTTCCATAATGGCAGGAAATCAATTGCCTATATCGAAGTCGGAAAGAGCTGCGAGGCCATCGCGAACCACCGATGGCCTCACTTATTGAGAAGAGGAAGTTTTCTTTCTTCGAATAAATATGTATGGAAGAGTCAGTATTAGGGAACAGGATTGGAGGCGCAGGTGCCAACCATTAATCAGTTAGTCCGAAAAGGACGCAAGTCCAAAAAAGTTAAGAGTAAAGCTCCGGCGTTGCTTTACACCCTAAACACGAATAAACAGCGCCGAATTCGTCAACCCATGGGTGCTCCTCAGAAGCGGGGCGTATGTACAATCGTCCGCACCATGACACCCAAAAAGCCGAATTCTGCATTGAGGAAAATCGCACGTGTGCGCTTGACCAATGGTATTGAAGTAACTGCGTATATACCTGGTGAAGGGCATACCCTTCAGGAGCACTCTGTGGTGCTAGTGCGAGGAGGTCGTGTAAAAGACCTGCCTGGTGTCAGGTATCATATTGTTCGGGGTACCTTGGATACTGGAGGAGTGTCAGATCGTCGTCAAGGACGATCCAAGTACGGCTCGAAACGCCCACGAGATATAGGTTGATATTTCGCGATTTGAATTTTAATACTGACTAGAACCAATTGAATTCCGAAAGGAAAAATTCGTATGCCAAGACGCTATAGACCCCCGAAAAGAAAGATCGAACCAGATGTACGCTACAACAGCGTCCAGGTTCAATCATTCATAAATCGAGTAATGAAGAATGGGAAGAAAAGTACCGCGACACGCGTGACATACAACGCATTTGCCTTGATTGAAAAAGACCTCAAAAAGGATCCACTAGAAGTTTTTCAGCAGGCTTTGAAGAATGTCTCGCCAGTCATGGAAGTAAAACCTCGCCGCGTGGGTGGTGCCACATACCAGGTTCCCATGGAAGTATCATCTGACCGCCAATTTGCATTAGCTACCCGCTGGATACTTGCAGCAACCAGAGATCGTTCTGGAAGATCTTTTTCAGAAAAGCTCGCTAGTGAATTGATGGATGCCTATAACAATACCGGATCATCTATTCGTAAACGCGATGAAACACATAAGATGGCAGAGGCAAACCGTGCTTTTTCCCATTACAGGATAGGGAGATAATCCATTCGTTATGGCTCGCCAGCATCCAATCGAACGGTATAGAAATATTGGCATTATTGCCCACATAGACGCCGGTAAGACAACAACTACCGAGCGGATTTTGTACTATACCGGCAAAACACACCGGATTGGATCTGTGGATGATGGGACAACTGTCACGGATTGGATGGATCAGGAACGTGAGCGTGGAATTACCATCGTATCTGCTGCAGTTTCTGCAGTTTGGAAAGAATATCAGATCAACATCATAGATACTCCCGGTCACATTGATTTCACCGCAGAGGTACAAAGATCGCTGCGTGTCTTAGATGGTGGAATTGTTATTTTCGATGCTGTTCAGGGTGTTGAGCCACAAAGTGAAACTGTGTGGCGGCAGGCAGATAGATACCAAGTGCCTCGTATTTGTTTTGTGAATAAGATGGACCGGGTTGGAGCCTCATTCCAAAGAACGGTAGATATGGTTCAGGAACGATTAGGAGCAAATCCAATTCCTGTTCAATTACCAATTGGTTCTGAATCAGATTTTCAGGGTGTGGTTGATTTATTTACCGAGAAAGCAATTTATTGGGATGAGGGTTTGGGAGATGAACCGCGGGTAGCTGAGATCCCACCCGATCTCTTGCATTCCGTGTCTGAGATGCGGGAGCGTATGGTTGAGCAGATCGCAGAAGTTGATGATGAACTCACGTTGAAATACCTGGAAGGGGAAGTTATATCAATTGAAGAATTAAAATTGGCACTGCGAAAGGCTGTTATTGCGAACTTAGCAACACCAGTCTATTGCGGCTCATCTCTGCGCAATAAGGGAGTTCAACCATTATTAGATGCAACTATTGATTATCTTCCCTCTCCAATTGAAGTCCCTCCAGTACATGGTTTCATCCCGGGTGAAGAGAAAGAAATCGAACGACCTCCAGAGGACGACGCTCCTTTAAGCGCTTTGGTTTTCAAGATTGTGACCGATCCTTATGTTGGTAGGTTGGCGTATGTGCGTGTCTATTCAGGAAAGATCACACAGGGATCCATGGTTTACAACTCAACAAAAGGAAAGAAAGAGCGCATTGGACGCTTGCTACGGATGTACGCTGATCGCAGAGAGGATGTAGATGAGGTATTAGCCGGAGATATTGGTGCCACACTGGGACTTAAGAATTCTTTCACCGGAGAAACTTTGTGCAATGCTTCAGATCCAATTTTATTAGAAGCAATTTCATTCCCGGAACCAGTAATATCTGTGGCGATCGAACCTAAAACAACTGCTGATCAAGACAAAATGGCGGGAGCACTGCAGAAACTTGCAGAAGAAGATCCAACTTTTCATGTCCGGTCTGACCAGGATACCGGTCAAACAATCATTTCCGGAATGGGAGAGCTGCATCTTGAGGTGCTGGTCGACCGAATGTTGAGAGAGTTCAGAGTGCAGGCACGGGTTGGTAGACCACAAGTTGCTTATAGAGAGTCAATTACCCGGCCAGTGGAGAGAGCTGAATACCGCTATGTCAAGCAAACTGGGGGCCGGGGCCAGTATGGGCATGTACTCCTGGAGCTTGAACCGGGTGAAATTGGTTCTGGAATAATATTTGAAAATGATATTTTCGGTGGTGTGATACCGAAAGAATATATTAATGCTATTCGGAAAGGAATTTTTGAATCAGCAGAAGCAGGTGTCTTAGCAGGATATCCAGTTGTTGATATTAAAGTCCGGCTATATGATGGTTCATTTCACGAAGTTGATTCGAGTGAATTGGCTTTCAAAATGGCAGCTTCCTTAGCTTTCAAGGAAGGAATTCAAAAAGGAAAGCCGGTATTATTAGAACCCATTATGCGGGTGGAAGTTGTCCTCCCTGACGAATATCTCGGTGATACGATTGGGCAATTAACTGCACGCAGAGGTGAAATAATTGGGACCGAAATGCGACCTGGAAATTCTCAAGCTGTAAAATCGATGGTCCCCCTAGCAGAAATGTTTGGATATGCGACCGATCTCAGGTCAGGAACCCAGGGTAGAGGCGCATTTTCGATGGAGTTTGATCATTACGCTCAAGTATCTGAGAGCGTAGCGAAATTGGTTATTGCATAGCAGTTATTACATTGAATTACCCGCAGGAGAAGATTTATGGCCAAGAAGAAATTTGAACGGACAAAGCCACATATGAACGTGGGAACGATGGGACACATCGACCATGGAAAAACAACGCTAACCGCAGCGATCACGAAGTATTGTTCCTTCAGCGGGCATGGTGATTACCGGCCGTTCGATTCGATCGACAATGCACCAGAAGAGAAGGAGCGCGGCATCACGATCAATATCGCCCACGTTGAATACGAGACAGAAAATCGTCACTATGCCCACGTAGACATGCCCGGACACCGGGACTA
>DATKXE010000558.1:0-9083 GCA_035529195.1 Anaerolineales bacterium | reverse complement strand
TGCTGAGCAGGTTGGCATGTGCGTAATCGCTGCGCAGAAAAGCGGCATGCAGCATTCCAGGGATATTGACATCGTCGACAAAGAGGGCTTCCCCGGTCAGCAAGCGGGGATCTTCATTTCGTTTAATGCGTTCGCCGATATATTTTTTCATTTATGACCGTTCCTGTTTATTCGTAAAGATGGAAGATATTTCATCGCTGAACCTTGTGCTCATTCAAGCATTCATGGATTCTGCCGCTAATTTCACGGCATCCACGATGTGCTGGTAGCCTGTACAGCGGCAGAGGTTGCCCGAAATTGCGTGACGAATTTCATCTTCATCAGGCTGCGGATTATTTTCCAGGAATGGGACCAGGGTCATTAATATCCCGGGAGTGCAGAATCCACACTGCAGGCCATGTGCATCCCAAAACGCCTGCTGGATCAGGTGCAGGTTCTCGGATGTCCCCAGCCCCTCAACGGTTTGGATTTCGTGCCCATTGGCTTGAATGGCAAACATTAAACATGAACGGACGGGTAATCCATCGAATAATACAGTGCAGGCACCACAGACACCATGCTCACAGCCGATGTGAGTTCCGGTTAAACTAAGGTCCTGGCGCAGAAAATCGCTCAGCAGGAGGCGCGCTTCGACTTCTCGCTGGTAATCCGTTTCGTTGACAGTTACTGATAAATGATAAAGATCGCTCATATTGTTCTCCCAATTGGGGTCTTTTAGAGACCATCAATTTCTATCTTAATGGGCTGAGACCTTAGCTCGTTCTAACGCCTTTTCGAGAGCCTGTCGCGTGAGCACTTTTACCAAATGCCGGCGGTAGGCTGAACTGGCGTGGATGTCACTGCTGGGATCGACATCCTCTATGCCAGCTGTCTCGGCCGCAGCACGTATAAGCTCCGGAGCAGGTCGTTGATTTCTCAGGACCTCGGCAGCTTTTTGTGCCACAACAGGTCCATCACCTACGCTGAATAACACGATCTGCGCTCTATGGATGTGCTCTCGATCATCAAGTGAAACCACTGCCGCGACACCGACCAGAGCAAAATCATGCGGTCGTTGGGCAACTTCCATTAATGCCCAGCCAGTTCGCGGTGGGAAAGCAGGGAGAATTATCTCTACCAGCAGTTCTTGCGGTTCAAGCTGGGTGGTGAACATTCCCAGGAAGAAATCAGCTGCATTTGCTTCCCTCTCTGCGGATTGGCTGCGCATGCGAAAACGCCCATCCAGGGCTACACTAATGGCAACCAGCTCCGCGGAAGGATCGGCGTGAGCAATACTGCCGCCGAATGTCCCCCGGCTGCGGATTTGGGTTGTGGCTATTTGCGGCATCGCTTCAGCAATCAAGGGAGCCCGTTCAGCAACCAGCGGATCATGTTCCACCTGATGGTGGCGAGCCATAGCCCCTAGCCTCAAACCGCCTTGATCATCGGGGCGGATATACGAAAGCTCGGGGATGCTGTTTAAATCGACCAAGACCGCTGGCTGTGCCAGTCGGAAATTCATCATCGGGATCAGGCTTTGGCCGCCAGCCAAGGCTTTGGCGTCATAGCCATGTTCTGACAGATGCAGCAAAGCTTCGTCGATTGAGGTGGGATTAATATATTCAAATGGGGGTGGTTTCATAAATCCTCCTACCTCTATTGCATGGTTTTTAGATAGTCAATGATACTTCACTTTAATAAGTGTCTCGCCTTGCGTTCATTTTGCGTTTGATGAAACCCTCTAAGGTTGCTGGTGGACGATTGAGCAACCAGGTTAGAACTTTAGAATTGCCCAGGAATCCGTAATCTTGATAATAGTGGTACATGGCCACCAGGGTCCTAACCTGGTAGTCGCCCATACCTGCAGCGTACGCTTGTTGGCACCAATCATCAATCGGAACCTGGGTTACCTGGACCGGGCGTTCCAACTCCCGGCTCAGGACAGCAGCTATTTCTATTTGGGTGCGTCCTTCGCTGCTGACCAGTTCATAAGTCGCAAATCGGTGACCAGGTTTGGTGAGCACGATGGCAGCCGCTTGAGCTACATCTGCTAAATCAACCAGGCTCAAGCGGGTGTCAGCCGGGTATGGAACGGGATAAATACCTTCGCTGAGGATGCGCTCCCAATGAACTATTATGTTCTGCATATAGGCCGCGGGCTGCAAGATGGTATACGGCAATTGGGAGCCGATCAGCAGTTCCTCAACCCGCATTTTATTCCAATGGTGCGGCATGGCCTCAATTTGGGGCTTGAGAACAGAGTGGAACACGAGATGCTCCACCCCAGCAGATCGGGCAGCCGCGATCACATTCTGACCTATCGCGATCTCGTCCGGGTTCATGTTTGGGCAAATGTGGTAAAGCGCCTGCACACCTTGCGCGGCCTGCTCCATGATCGCCTGGGAGTTCATATCTCCAACGATGACATCCTGCGCACCGATGGATGCGACCGCCTGGATTTGATCAGGTCGATGGACAAGCGCGCGCACTGGGATTTCTTTCTCGACGAGCGCTCGAAGGACACTGCGTCCCGTTTTTCCTGCTGAACCGGTGATCAGGATCATAAGACTCACTGAAGGGTTGTCGTCAGGATAATATTGATCATGCTCAACCGGGTGGAGCCCCTATCTTCCACGACGAGATACCTGGCACCACTCAACCTGACACGCTCCTCAGGGCAGCTCATTCTCAAAGAGTTTATCCACCCTCTTTGAAGGCGATGAAGCGACCCCACATGGAGGCGATTTCCATACCTTTCTGCAGATAGCAGCCAATGTAATAACGTCCGCTCTCGGCCTGGGCAATATCTTTTCCTAGATTTTCTGCGTGAACGATCTCTTTTGGAAAGAGGTTGAGATGCGTGTCCTGGTAATACTTATCCAACGGGTACATCTCGTCCCAGTCTTTACCAAAGTCTTCTACCAATTTGCGATTGGCTTCCTCGAAAGTCTTGGGGTGCCAGATGCGCTGGATGGTGTTCATGGGATGATCCTGGCTGACCGCATCGATCGCCAGCCATTTGAGCTTCTTATCGATACACCATTGCGAGAAGTCTGGTGAAGGACCGGGATGTTTGATCATATACCGAAATTCATCCGAATCTGGGCTGATCCAACCGTATTTGGACCAACCGGTCTTGAGGATCAAGATATCTCCCTCACGAACCTCAACCACACTCTCTATCATCTCAGGTGTGTACACGCTGGAGTCGGAAACCAGGTGGGAGATATCGGCGATCACCCCGGGACCAACCCAATTTTCCAAGGGTACCTGCCCGATCGTTCTACCAGCAGGCCAGAAGTGCTTTTCCCCATCCATGTGGGAAGCCAGGTGGATGCTGGCGTTGCATATCGAGCCATTACGACCCATACCGAAATATTGACCACCGACCCGTTTGGTATAGGTAACTGTCAGCGGAACGTAGTTTGCCCATTGGGGGGTTTGAATGCTGAAAGGTACGGTCAGGTCCAGCATCTCAGCTGAAGCCATCACCTCGAAGAACTGCTCTTCGTGCATGCCATCCGGAGGCTGCATGGCGACAGCCCGTGACCAGGACGATTCTACCTCCATAAAAGGGATGGGTGGGATCATGAGCCAGGCGCGCTGGTTCTGGAGCTGGTCGATGTCACCAACGATTGATTCTGCCAGCAGGAGATGCGCTTTGGGCATCGTATCGTGAGTCAGGCGATAGTATGCCTCCTGGGGGAACATTTCATCCCAGGATTTTCCGTAATCAGCCATCAGCTTGGCTTCCGCTTTCTCAAACTCATTGGCATGCATGTAGCGGATGGGGGTATTCATCGGATGCTCAGCACAACCGCAATCAACACCAATTATTTTAAGATTCATTTCCAAAGACCACTCGAAAAACCCCGGGGCAGGTCCAGGATGGCGGACCAGGAATCCAAATTCCTTTGATTCAACCCCGCCCTGTGCCTCTGGATTGGGAATATCCGGCTGGTCCCAAGAGTAGCGATGGTAGCCGGTGTTGATGATCAGGATGTCGCCTTTTTTAACGGTGGCTCGCTCCATGATCATCTCGGGCGTGTAGAGACTGTAGTCTGAAACCGCGTCCGAGATGTCGACGACCACACCCGGGCCACAAAGGTCTTCCAATGTAATATCGGAAATCGCTCTGCCGCCAGAATGAAATGCGGTCTCGCCAACCAGATGGGTGCCAACCGTATTGCTCCAATTCAGCAGCTGCCCGTTTGCCCCCTGGCCGCCACCGTATGCCCCGGTGACCCGTTTGAAGAAGTGGATCTCCAAAGATTTCTCCCCTGGCCAGGGCGGCGTGAAGATGCTGCAGCCCTGCGTCAGGTCGAAAAGCTTTGCCTTTGATAGTGTCTCGATGAACTGCTCTCGCTCCATTTGTACCTCACTTTCTAATGATAAAGACTCTTTTTATCCTGATGAATAGATCCTTATTTATTCGTTGATTTAGAACCCATATTTCTCTGCATAAGCGACCAAAGCCTCTTCGAACAGAATCATCGGGGGGCGTACGAGTCCAGCACCGACCTGGCCGACGCCAGCATCTTTGTGGGCGATGCCGGTGTTAATACGCGGGGTAATGCCTTTCTCGACCACTTTGCGGATGTCGATGCCGGTTGGGGTACCACGAAAATCGAGCGGTGGAATGGTGAAATATTTATGTTCGCTGAAGCAAATTTCGTACATTTCCAAGGTGGCGTTGATTGCATCCCTGGGAGTACCACTGACGAAAGTCACAATGGCTGGTGCGCTGGCCATGGCGAAACCGCCAATGCCAGCTGTCTCTGTGATGGTGCTGTCACCAATGTCGCCGCTTGAATCTTCTGCGGTAAAGCCGGGGAAGTAGAGACCCTGAGGTATCGCCACTGGAGCGGTGAACCAGCGTTCGCCCAAGCCGCTGACCCGGATACCAAAATCAGTTCCGTTGCGGGCCATCACGCTGACGATGGTGCTGCCTTCAATATATTGCGCCGTATCGACCATGGCTTTACAGGCAGCCATAACCGGGTTGAGTACACTGAGAGCATTATCGCCTAAAGTTTCAATGATCTCCGCCGCCACTTCAGAATCATCAGCTGCTCTGACAATATGGGGTGCCAGATTCTTGGTAAACAAGATCGAGCCCGCTTTGTTGCGGTTGTGACCCTCATCCCCCATATGCAGCGATTCCGCCAGCAGCACCCGGATATCGATCCCACCAGACACTTCGATCGCCCTACCTAACACGGGCGCCATTACCTCTTCCATCCAGCGCAGGCGCTCCAGAACTTCCTCGCTGTAAGCACCGTAGCGCAGCACTTTTCCGTAGCCTTCGTTAAGATTGGAGAAGGATTTATTGCCGTGGGTTATGTTTTCCAGAATGTAGACTGACATCGAAGGGCAGATAATGCCCGCCATGGGTCCTACCGATTGGTGGTGGTGGCAAGGTTCGAGCTTGATCTCACCGGATTCGACCAGCGCTTGAGCTTCGGCTTCGTTTTTGGCTTTGCCTTCGAAGATCAGGGCGCCGGTAATGGCTCCCTGCATAGGACCAGAGGCGCGTTCCCAGGTGATGGGGGGACCCGCATGCAGCAGCAGGTCTGGACGCATCCCGGGAATCACATCAATTGCTTTGCCCATCCCGATCACCACTGGCCGGGCTTCCATCATACGTTGAGTGGCTTCAGTATTTGCTTTTTCAATGTCCATTGTTCTCGCCTTTCGGGTAATTAATGGTGGTAATTGAGTTTCGCTCTACTTGCGAGAGAAGTGAATCCCCGGTTCAAAACGAGAACGGGCTTCTTTTAATATCCCTTCGTAGAGCTTTAAATTTCGATCTTCCAGGTGGTCAAAGTTCTGAAGGCTCTTGCTGCCCCAGGTAATGTAGCGTAATGGATCTGGATCGAGCCTGGCAGCGATGATCTCTTCTGTGCCGCGTGCCTGTGCCAGGCGCCAGGCGATGGGGGTTAGGATCATGCTGTGACCAAATCCATAATTTCCGGCCGCATCAGGTCCAACCAGGTTGCTGGCCAGCAGGTAAACGTGATTATCGTAAGCCCGGGCGGCATTGGTGATATACCAGATATCGTAGCTGCGCTGAAGAGCAGACACCCTGATGATGATCTCGGCGCCTTTCACAGCCAGGAGGCGAGATAATTCTGGAAAGTCGCCGTCATAGCAGATGATCATGCCGATATCCCCGAGAGGGGTATTGAATACATCGGCACTTTCCCCAACCAGGGCCCAACCGCCACCATCCTTCCGTTCCCAGGGGGCTGGGTGGGTTTTGTCATAGATGCCGGCAATATCACCATTGGAGTCGATCAAAATAGCGGAGTTGTAGACATCCCCACGCGGACCTGCTCGACGGTAAGAAGGCCAGACTACATAGACACCCAATGCTTTGGCTTTTTCCTGTATTGCCCGGGTGATGCGGCCCGGAGCTTCATCGACCAGGTCCCATAATTCTTCAGCAGATAGGCCGGTCTCATACCCGGTGGTGACTGTCTCTGGAAATACGACCAGTTCTGCTTCATATTCCACTACGGCTTTCTCCAACCAGGAGATTCCCTTCTCAATATTGGCTTCCACATCATTAGGAGTGATCGCAATTTGGACGCAGGCAGCGATAAAATCCTTCACCAGCAGCCTCCTTTTTTATTTACTTTTCATGCGCTCTAAGATACCCATCAGCTGCTCATTCCCACTGGCTGGGGGACGCCAATCGACCTGGACCACCTGGGCACCCTGTTCAACCAGGCTCTCAGTGAATGTTTCCAGCCCGACGTTGATGGCTGCCATGGGTTGGTTCAAGGCCTGTAAATCTACCTCAGCCGGGGAATCCCCAATAGGCGCAGCAGCTGCAGGATCGAGGGATTGGGCCAGCCGGCCAGCAAAAATGGCCGCCGCGTCGTTGCTGGTGAAAACCCGCACCCCAGCCTCTTCGAGCTGCTGGACTTGAGCATTAAGATCTTGCGGATCTTCATCGGTGCCGGAGGCGACAGCAATGACCTCCAGATAGCGCCCAGATTTCTCAGCCCGGGTCTTTGCACCTTTAATAGCAGGTGCCAGTTCAGAGGCGGGATCGGGATGCGCGCCATACCCCAAGACCACATCCAGCAGGATGATGGCAACTTCGGGATCGTTGGCTTCAATTTCCAGGCGGCGCAGCCGCAGATCGTTATCCATCATGGGGTGCAGGCGACCCACTGTAAATTCATCTTCACCCAGGTCGAGAATGGTGTGTTCCTGGCTGACCAGTGAATCTTTAAGCTGATATTTTTTGTCCAATGGGACGTTCGAATACACCCGCGGCAAATATGCTTCCAGGATCAGTAAGACCTCGTAAGCCAGAGTGCCACCGGAAAACAGCCCACGCAGGTAACGCTGCTTTGAGGAGAATAATTCAAGGTCATAATCATCAAACTCTTCGTTCTCGGGTCCCTCAGCGGCTAATTTGACCGCTAATTCAGCGGCATCATCGAAAGAGGTGGCAAAGTATACATTGTCCACCCTGCGAACCGCGGTGGCATAACCAATAAAATCTACCACGACTGGTTTTCCAGCCAGACGAGCGGCGTTAACAAGTTCATCAGCCACAATTCTGGCAGGGGGTTTGGATACCAGGACGATGACCTTGGTTTGGGGATCCCGAATGAGGAGCGCCAGTCCCTGGTGGGCAGTTACTGCACCGACGTTTTCGGAAAGGTCACGGCCACCTGTGCCCAGGGCATGGGTGATGCCGCCTCCGAACTGGTGAATGCGGGAGGTGACCTGCTGTAATCCAGTGCCTGAACCAGCAACCAGGCCGATGGTGCCCCGGCGAACTTTATTCGCAAAGCCCAACCCCACTCCATTTACGATCGCGGTCCCGCAATCGGGTCCCATGACGATTAACCCTTTTTCCGAAGCAGTTGTCTTGAGCGCGATCTCGTCCATCAGGGTAACATTATCACTGTACAGGAAGACGTGTTTATCTAAATCCAGAGCCTGGCGGGTGACACCGGCTGCATAGCGGCCAGGAATTGAGACCAGCACCCAGTTCGCAGCTGGCAGCATCTGGGCTGCGGTTTCCAGGCTCTTGGGGAGGAATTCTTCATCAACACCTGTGCTGCGCCGGGAGGCCAGCAGTTCATCTACGCTTTCGAGGGCAGATTGAGCTGCGGCTTCATCTTCGGCTTTGATGACGATCAGCATGTCATCAGCACCAGCTGCCTGAATTTCTGGTGCCAAGAGATCGCTCTGCGCAAGCAAATCTTTATTGGCGTCCGTACCCATGATCACCCCTGCATCGATTACACCTGCTAATCCAGCCAGAGATCGCTGCAGCTGCATCAGAATCACCGAGTCGTAGTAAGCTCCTGATCGTATTTCACCTTTTGTTATTGACATAGAGACTCCCTGAAAAATTTTATTCTCTGCCGGTAAAGAGGTACTCAGATCGCTCCTTGGGCTTGCAGTTCTTTCACATCTTCCTGTGAATAATTCAATAGTTCAACCAGGACTTCTTCGGTATGTTCACCCAGCAGTGGAGGCGGGCGATGGGCATGTGCTGGGGTTTCAGAGAATTTATAAGGGTAGCCTGGGAATCCAATTCGTCCAGCTGTGGGGTGGTCGAGCTCGATCTTTAATTCCCTTGCCTCTGCTTGAGGGTGGTTGAAGACATCGGCTACATTGTTGATCACACCGCTGGGTATGCCAACCTGGTGCAGCTCATCAATCCACTCTTTCGCATCGCGGGCGGCAAAGGCTTCATTCAACACCATGGCTAATTGCTCACGGTTGGCGACCCGGTCCTGATTGGAGGCAAACAAGGGATCGGCGATGATCTGCGGCCGGTCAACCACTTTGCAAAGATTCTCCCACTGCAGCGGACTTAAAGCACCCAAGGTGAGCCAGCGATCACGGGCGCGGAAGACCTCGTAAGGAGCGATATTGAAATGCGCATTGCCCATGCGCTTGGGTTCGACGCCGCCAATCAGGTAATTGGAGGCCACATTGGCCAAAATCGCGACAGAAGAATTGAGCAGTGAAAGGTCGAGCAGCTGCCCAGTGCCGGTGGTATCCCGGGCGCGCAGTGCGGCCAGGATGGCGGTCGAGGCAAACATCCCGGTGGTGATATCGATCAGGGA